>NZ_JACKZU010000077.1:0-25334 GCF_014222165.1 Nostoc sp. 2RC | reverse complement strand
CAATAATTCTGGAGTCAAGCTGGATTTTTCACAATCCCAGTATATCGATACTAAGTATAAAAATTAAAGATTGATGCTATTTCCTGAAAATGAAAGCCAACGATTAGAAGCACTTCACCAATATCAAATTTTAGATACACCTCCAGAAGTAGTTTTTGATGGACTAGCTCAATTAGCTGCTAACTTTTGTGAAACACCAATTGCTTTAATTACTCTAGTGGATGCAGAACGCGAGTGGTTCAAATCAAAAATTGGAGTTACAACATCACAAGTACCGCGAAACATTTCCTTTGGAAGTTATACTATCTGCGAAAATCAGATATTAATTATTCCCGATACATTGGAGGATGAACGATTTGCTAAAAATCCCTTAGTCGCATCAAATAATGGTTTTCGCTTTTATGCAGGAGTTCCTCTAATTACCTCTGATGGCTTTGCATTAGGCACGCTTTGTGTACTTGATTTTGTTGTCCGAAATTTGAATAATAAGGAGCAAGTTACTTTAGAAAATTTGGCTCAACAAATAATTATCCATTTAGATTTACATCGGTCAAAAATCATGGATGATAGCCAAAAAAATTTTAATCTACTTTTCTCAAAAAATCCTAATTCCATGTGGGTATTTGACGAACATAGTCTCAGATTTTTAGATGTCAATGAGGCTGCTATTGTCCACTATGGCTATTCGCGAGAAGAGTTTTTACAAATGCGAATCACAGATATTAGCCCTCCAGAAGATGTGCCTATTGTGCTGGAATATTTAGCTGAAAAACCTATGTTAAATTTTTGTGGACAATGGCAACATCGTCGCAAAAATGGACAGATGCTTGATGTGGAAATTGTTTCACATAAAATAGACTATGCTAATCATCAAGCTCAATTAGTTAATATCAAAGATATTAGCGAACACAAACGAATAGAAAAAAATCTTCAAGATAGTGAAGCGAGATTTCAAGCAATTTCTGAAGCTATTCCTGTTCCCTTAATTATTTCCCGCGTGTCTGACGGATTAATTTTGTATGCTAATGCAGAGTTAATTAAAACATTTCAATTTTCTCAAACCAATTTAATTAATCAAAAATATTTATTAGATTTATACCATGATTTAGCAGATTTAACAGCACTTTTACAAGCTTTAAATCAATATGGTTCTATTCGCAATTATGAACTTCAATTAAAAAGAGCAGATGGTACTTATTTTTGGGCGATCGCTTCACTACAATATGTCAATTTCAATAACGAAGCAGCGATTTTAACAGTATTTAATGATATTAATGATCGCAAAAATATCGAAACTAAACTACAGGAAAAAAATGAATTTTTGCGGTTAATTTTTGAAAATATGCCCTTGATGATTGCACTGATTAATCCTAATGGTGAACTCCAGTGGGTGAATCAAGAATGGGAAAGTGTTTTAGGTTGGAAATTGCAAGATTTTCAAAATTCTGATGTTCTAGAAGTTTTATATCCTAATCCCGAATATCGTCAGTATGTGGTTAATTTTATTCAATCTGCCCGACGCAAGTGGGGTGACTTTAGAATTCAAATGCGGGATGGTAATTTACTAGATACATCTTGGACTAATGTTAATCTACCAAATGGTCAAATTATTGGTATTGGACAAGACATCACAGAACGTAAGCGAAGTGAACTGGCGATTATTGCTCAAGCGGAACGGGAGCAATTGATGAGGACTGTTGCTCAAAGAATTCGTCAATCTTTGAATCTGCAAGATATTCTCAATGCAACAGTTGAAGAAGTGCGAGATTTGCTCAAGGTTGAACGAGTGGTAGTTTATCAGTTTAATCGAGAAATGATCGGCACAATTATGGCAGAATCTGTAGAGCCTGGATGGACGGTTTCTTTAGGCGTAGAAATTCATGATACTTGTTTTCAACAAGGTGCAGGAATAGAGTATTACCAAGGACGCAAACGAGCCAACGCTAATATTTACAATGCTGGACTAAGTGAGTGTCATATTCAACTATTAGAACGCTTTGATGTCAAAGCAAATTTAGTTGTGCCTATTTTACTAGAAGTAAACTCTCAAAACCCCGGTTCTCACCTTTGGGGTTTACTCATCGCTCATCAATGTTCTCGATTTCGAGAGTGGGAAGAAAATCAATTAGATTTGCTAGATGGAGTGACAGTACAGTTGGCGATCGCCATTCAACAATCTAGCATCTTTGAGCAAGCTCAAACAGAACTTATTCAAAGACAAAAAATTGAAGTCAAGCTCAGAAGTGCCTTGGCTGAAAAAGAAGTTCTCTTAAAAGAAGTACATCATCGAGTTAAAAACAATTTACAGATTGTCTCTAGCCTATTGCAACTCCAGTCTCACACCATTAAAGATCCAGAAGTTATTAAAGTTCTCAGAGAAAGCCAAAACCGCATCGAATCAATCTCTCTCATTCACAAAAATTTATATACTTCCACTAACATTGGACAAATTGATATTGGTGAATATATCAATAATTTGGCAACTAGCCTGTTAATATCCTATCAGATAGTTCCCGGTAGAATCACTTTAGAAACTGATATAGATTCAGTTTGTTTGAATATCGACCAAGCCATTGCCTGTGGACTAGTAATTAACGAATTAATCTCCAATGCCCTCAAGCACGCTTTTCCTAACCAACAAGCAGGCACAATTCAGATTACTTTACGAAATCTTAATAATATTATCGAGATGACTATCCAAGACAATGGTATTGGTTTACCAGATAATTTAGATTGGAGAAATACTGGTTCTTTGGGTCTCTCTTTAGTTTACGACTTAGTTACAGAACAACTCGAAGGTGAGATTACTTTAGAACGCGATGGTGGAACAGTATTTAAAATCCAATTCACACAGTTAACTTTGGATTAGTAAATATAAAATGCCTCAAGCTAGGATTTTAGTCGTTGAAGATGAAGTGATTGTGGCTAGAACTATTGCCAGCCAACTTACCCAACTAGGATATACCGTCACAGGTACAGCTTCCTCCGGAAAAGTTGCCATTGCAAAGGCGTGGGAAACTCAACCGGAATTAGTACTAATGGATATTATCCTCAAAGGAGAAATGGACGGTATTACTACTGCTGCTCATATTCGGCAACAGCTAGATGTTCCCGTGATTTTTCTCACTGCCTATGGCGATGAAAATACTCTAGAAAGAGCAAAAGTTACTCAACCTTTCGGATATATTGTTAAACCATTTACAACAAAAGATTTAAGAATAGCTATTGAAATCGGTTTATTAAAACACCAGTTAGAACGCGAACTACGGGAGAATCGAGACCAGTTAGCAACTGTTTTAAACTCCATGAGTGATGCTGTAATTGCCACCAATGAACAAGGAATGGTGACATTCATGAATCCGGCGGCTGAAACACTAACTGGATGGCAGCAAGAAGATGCTTTAGGCCATGATGCCTCAAATATTTTTCATATTGTCGATGAAGTTACAGAAGCTAGTTTAGAAAATCCAGTTACAAGAGTACTGCGAGAACAACAGGTTGTTTATTTAGGAGAATTTACATCGCTAATTACTAGGAACGGAAAAAGAGTGCCCATTGGGGATAGTGCTTCACCACTGAGGCGGCGTCCCGACCAGATAAATGGCGTAGTAGTTGTTTTTTGGGATCTTAGCGAACGCCGTCAAGCACAATTGCTAGAACAAGCATTACAAAAAGAACAAGAACTCAACCGTCTAAAATCTTTATTTATCTCCACTGTATCTCATGAATTCCGTAATCCCCTAACAGTTATTCAAACAGCAGTAGAACTGATAGAACTCCAAGGTTCGCATTTGACAGATGTTAAAAGGCGCACCTATTTAAAACGCATTCAAGGTGCTGTGCAATCCATGAACCAACTCATGGAAGAAGTACTATTTATGGGTCATGCGGAGGCAGGAAGACTGGTATGCAATCCTGCTCCAATTAACTTAGAACAATTCTGTAGAGAACTAATCGAAGATTTTTCTACTGTTATCAATAGTACTAGTCAAATTATTTTTACTTGTCATAGTGAGAATACCAACGCTGTAATGGATGAGCGACTCTTACATTACATGTTTGGAAATCTACTGTCAAATGCAGTCAAATATTCTCCCAGAGGAGGAAATATCCAATTTGATTTAATATGCGATCCTACGGATAAAGTTGCAATTTTTTATATTCAAGATCCGGGAATCGGTATTCCGCAAGCAGACCAAGGCCGACTTTTTGAATCATTCTACCGAGCCTCCAATGTCCAATCAATTCAAGGCACAGGGTTGGGGTTAGTGATTGTTAAAAGATGCGTTGATGCTCACGGAGGTCAAATCAGCTTTACAAGTGAAGTAAATGTCGGTACTACATTTACAGTTATTTTGCCTTTAACCCCGGAATTGTAGGAATGGGGGATGGAGGAAAAGGGAAAAGGGAAAAGGGAAAAAGGGAAAAGGAATAAATTTAATCTTTCCCCTTTTCCCAATGCCCAATTTGATTAATAATTCTGTTGGACTCCACCGACTACGGGCTTAATTTCCGAAAATGGATCGGTGCCACCATTCCAGTTAAAATCACTAATTCGGAAGTTGATAGCACCTAGTTCCAGTACCGGATTGTAACGCAAGGTAATGCCATAGGTGCGGCGGCTATATTCCACAATGTAGTCGGTGCTAGATTCTTTACCTGTATCTAAGTTAATTGATGTTTGAAAACCTAAGCGTAGAGGCCCATAAATTTGTTGGGTAATACCAGCAGTCAATATTTTATTATCAACGGAGCGATCGAATAAAAAAGGCGATAATCCGTTATTTAAACCTTGAGAATAACTAATATTAAAGGCAGTATAGTCGAAAAATGGTCGAGAAAAATTACCAATTTGCCCTAGTAAGCCGATTCTACCAGTTAAGGTGCTTTGGTTATCTCCATTGCTGTAATAACTGGTGGTGCCCGTGACGCCAGCGATCGCTTGCAAGTAAGGAACTACGGGGGTAGCTGTGTATCGTAATCCTTCACTGGATGTCGGTGGTAATGGTTTTCCCCGCCACAGTAGGAACCCTGTACTGAGGTCAGCACTGGCTTGTAGGCGACCTAGTGAGATGCGATTGTTTTCCCGCACTGGTTCTAGTAAGTCTAGGCGATCGGTATTGGCATCGATATATTGGGCACTTGCTTGATAGCTGAGGTTGATGCCACTTTTCCCTAAAGGAATTACAGGAGAGCTAATTAAACCACCAAAACTACTCTGAACGTCTTGAAAACCAAGGGTGCCATTGTAGAGACGATCGCGGTAATTATATTGCACATTCAATAGATGAGGAAGGCGATCGCCCACTATTTGGCGCAATCCCAAATTTGCCCGGAAACTGTTTTCTATATTGTCAAAATCAAAACTAGTTAATTCTCCAGTACCTTGAATTACTGTTCGCGGACTCAAAACAGAATTTATCCTGGTTCTGACACCAAATATTGCGCTTAAGTTCTCGTTTCCTTCTATAGCCCTTTGTACAAATAACTGAGGCGTAATTGTCCAGCGTGTCTGGTCTGTATCAATGACTCGAAAGCCACGCTCAATATAGAAACCACCCCGGTCTTCTTTATCGTAGCCAGGAGAGACTATAAAGGGTGTAACATCCCGCTCTCGACGGTCAATTGTCCGCTCATTTACGGGAATTGGTAAAGAGATTGTTTGATCTAATACTAAACGCTGTCCCTGCGTGCGGATGCGGTCTACCAAGGGTGATTCCCGCGTCGAAGTGACTTTATCTGCACGCAACTCTAGTTCTGGGGGAGAAAAAGGGTCGTTGGTGATACGGACATCGCTTGCTTGCCAGCCTTGGGGATAGAAGTCAATTTGTTGAGCTTCAAATCTCAGCCGTTTGACTGCACCCCCAGCTTTTGGAGGAGGGAGATTGCTAGCTTCTGTCTGACCAGCACCAACTGTGATATCGATTCCTCCAGGGCTGCTAACACCTGAAAGCGGCTGATTGGCTATTATGCGATCGCTCGGCGGACGTTGTGGTACTCCACCTGCGGTGATGTCTGTGGATGAGAAAACAAAGTCTGTATTGGCTGAGGGTATGTAAATTTCCCCCCTGCCATTGAGCATTTCCCCGCTATCTTGAACAAAGTTATAGGTAAAACGTTGTCCCCGCAGTACTTGATCGCCCCGTGTGAGAGTTACATTACCTTCCCCCGCAGCAATTAAGTTATCCAAATTGACTTGTAGGCGATCGGCGTCTACCACCGCTCCATCAAATCGCACAACCACATTACCAACAGCCGTGATTATCCGCCGTTGTTCGTCATACTCCTGCCGATCTGAAGTTACTTCTACAATTCTCGGTGCAGCAGTTGGCGGGGTAGTAGCTGGCGTTTGTGGCGTAGGTGTTGGTGTTTGGGTTTGAGAATAAAATTCTACAGTGAAGGGGGCAGAAAGTTTATTTGTTGGGTTGCGAGACTTAAATTGTATTAAATTTTGTACTGATTGAGAATTTGATGGAGAAACAGGAGGAGACGCTAGGACGCGGGGAGTGGGAGACGCGGGGAGTGAGAGAGCCTCAGACGCAAAAACAGGGGGGGGAGAATCTAATGAGGTTTGTTTTTCTTGATTACTCAAGTCGGGATTTGGCGATCGCTCTTGGAGTTCTTCAGATCCTTCAAGCTTTTTTTCTCCTTGTCCCCCCGTCTCCCCTTCCCCACGTCTGTCTACCTTTTTTTCACCAACATCAAAAATTGGAACTGGCTGCGTTGGATAACCAACTTCTAAAGATTCCCCCAGAAGTGCCGCACTTTGGGAAGCGTTACCAGAAGAAAATTCTGGAGGGAAAGTTTGTGGTGGATTGGGTGGAGATGGAGTTTCGGCAAATAGCTGTTCATCAGCAGTTGAATCAAGGGGAGTTGGCGATCGCTGATAACTTTTGGTGTCATCGGCGATCGGCAACTGAGCCAAATCGTTGTCATGCTTGGATTTATCTGTATTTAAGTGTGTTCCAGTCTTGAGACCTGAAGCAGACTTAGTATCATTAGCAGATAAGACAGGATCGGCAATTTGTAAAGGTTCAATAATAGGAGGCGGATCGGGCGGCAGAACAGGATGAAGCATATTTGAGCAAAACCGAGCTAACAAACAGCCAAATGGCGAACAAAAGCATGAATATACATTTTGCCTTTCGACTGTCGCCTTCTGCTACTTGGAGCAGGAAACTTACTAACTTTAACCTAGTAAGTTTCCCTGGCGTTGAGTATTTTCCGCCTTCCAAAGTTGTGGATAATTTATCGCTCTTTTACTCCAAGTCCCGACGGCCGGGGTTACGAGCTGGGTCGTTCGACAAAAATCCGAAGACGAAAATACCTATAAAGAAGGCAACAACAATATAAACAACGATTTTTAAAGTCACCATACAAACATCTCCAACGGGTATGACAAAGAGAGCTTTTCTTTCGGTATCTGCCATGCAGAAAAAGTAGCTACTTTATATTACCCACATCTCGTCCCTTTTTGAGACGAGATTCTGGGGATTGGGGATTGGGACTGGGACTGGAGACTAGAGACTGGGAAGACGAGGGATAGAGACCATAATATTAACTCCTAATTCCTCACTCAACACTCCCAATGTCCAAGTTTATTGAAAATGGTGCGTGTCTGACTTGCTAGTTGTCTCTAAAAAATAACTCAGAGATTGGCTATTTTCAAGACGTTGACTAACAATATAAGTTTCCCAAAAAAGTAGAGTTGATATCAGTCATCAGTCATTAGTCATCAGTCAACAGTCAACAGTCATCAGTCATCAGTCAACACCCTGACTTATCCTGAACTATTGCCAGTTCCTTACCAATTCGATTTTTAATTACTCGTGCAGGTATACCTACAGCAACGGAGAAAGGAGGAATATCTTTATTTACCACTGCTCCTGCACCAATTACACTGCCTTGACCGATGGTAACGCCATCTAATACTGTAACTTTATGCCCTAACCAACAGTCATCTTCAATCACAATTCCTTTGCGAGTTACACCTTGGGATTTTATTGGTCGCATTGGATCGGCAAAGTTATGATTATTAGCATATATTCCTGAGTGGGCAGCAATCATACAGTGTTTGCCAATTTTAATGTCTCCTGGCCCTTCAATACAAACGTTGGGGCCAATAAACGTATCTTCATCAATATGTATATACGTATTTTCTAAACACCCAATATCAACGTAACGTTCAATGGCCACTCTGTTTGCTAGATAAATTCTATTGTTTTTGTGTCCGCTGGCGTCCAAGCGCACGCCTTTGAAAATATATACTCCATTACCAATTTCAATACAATAAGCGCTGTTTAATTCAACACCATTTTGAATATAAACTGGGCTGCCTATTTTGGCGAAAATACTACGATACACTAAATTTCGCAACTTTGACCCGAAAAGGAGTGTTGGCAAATCTCCGAAGATTGTAGTTACTAATAGTTCTTGGGCGCGCTGAAGTTTGGAGAAATACTGGTCTTTGTACATGGTTACATATCTCTTCAATCAATGGTTGTTGAGGCTTTGAAGCTTTTTTGGGCTGTATCCTAATCTCGTACCAATATCATTAATATTGGTATGTCTGAATACCTGATTTAAATTAATGGTATTACTATATTCCCCAACATTTTTAGATGATTTTCCATTTTGGAATCACCAAAGTCTAGCTTTAACTATGCAAGCAATTTTTTAATTTTAATGCGGTATGATTGCCCAACTGATATACACCATCGCTTTCAATACTTGTCGGTTAAAGGGAAAAGGGGAAGGGGAAAGGGAAAGGGGAAAGAAAAAACCTTTAACCTTTACCCTTTAACCCCTTCGGGGTTCGCCAGTCGCTCATGGGGGAAACCCCCAAGACCGCGCTGGCTCACCTTTTCCCCAGACCCAATGCCGAGTTAAAAATCGTTAACCGAGCAGTATTGCCATCGCTTTTGTCCCTTGAGGCTTTTGCAGCAGTCAACTGATGCAAAAGTTATGCTGATTTTTCAAGAGACTAATATTCACAAAACAACTCAAGGCATTGCAGAGTCAAAGCTCAGACTATATAAATTGTCTGATGGGAATATTTATTAATTGAGATGAGAATACTTTTTTAGTTCTTGGGCAAAAAATTTTCAAAGCTTGTTACACAATTACACATCGAGTTGTTTACCTGGAAGTTATTTATTCTCAGGCTGTTTTAGTGTCTTCAAACAACTCAGTTCTACAAGCTATTTGGCAACAAAAATACATTTGACAATTTCTGTCTAGCAGAATATGTAATTAATGTTGGATTTTGATGGGTTATTCTGCCCAAATTCAAGCCAAATTAAGGTGGATTATCTCCCACATCAGCCATCACATTGAAATTAACCATCGGTGCAAACAAGTAAGCGCTTCCCCGACTGCTATGACGGCTTTCTTGCAACGTATTTCTAGAGTATGCTGCTCCAATCATGTTGCACACGGATGATTTACAGACTAACCAATTTATCTTCATCAATTAATTTTAATCAAGTTAGATAAATGGCTTTTAATTACAATTGTTTTTAACGATAACACATTTTATTTTTAGTGGAGCAATCTTTCTGAAATAAGTTAATTTTCAGGCGATTTACTGATAAAAATTATCAAAATCAGCTAAGTTTTTTACGAACTAATTCAGCAGTGGTGATGCGGGGCACAGTGGCGGGGCACCTAGAGTCAGGACTAATGACAAATGCCTAATGACTAATGACAAATGCCCAATGACTAATGACTAATAATATTTATACCGTTACTCAACTATAAAAAAATTTTTAGTTTTCGTTAAGTTTAAAATGATATCTACTATACTAAATTACACTCTCTTTTTGGAAAAGACAAAAAGCCAAAAATTAGCTTCTTCCCTGTTACTTAGATCTCAAAATTTGTAAATCACCCAAGTGGGTGAGCCTAGTGGGTGATGCGTGCTTGGGTTTGGTTGTTATAAATTTTATGGAAAGCTAAAAAGCATCCCATTTTCAGGGAAAAGCTGACAAGGCAAGATGCAATTGCAGAAATTGAGGTATCGCTTTTAACTCACACACTTGGTCTAAATTATGGCTTTAATTAAACAAATTGTAGAAGAAGCTCTAGCTACTGGTCATCTGAGTATTGTAGCTGAAGATGAAATCCGATCGCTAATTCAAAGTGATTATGATTCCGAAGATCTCGATGCTTGGATCTTACTCCAGCGATCTGTTGTTGCAGGTGATGTCAAGCAAGAATCACGACGCAAAAAAGCTTCTCCTGTTCCCAAAACCAAGGACGCCTCATCGAGTATTAAACATGCTTATCAAGTTGCAGCCGAGATTGCTTATGCAGCAGCTATAGCTCTTACCTTGTCAAAAAATACTAAAGATCAACCTTCACTAGGTGCATAAGATAACATTGATTAAATTGTTTTCCTATTGTAGTATCAAATTTTGATACTAAGTGGCTGCCCGTCATTTTTTCTGCTTGACTTCTTGCTAGAGTTCTTTTTAGCAACAACTTGCAACGCAATCAAATAATTTCATGCGATCGCATAATTTATAGATATAGATTAACCTCACCAATACATTTATATCTGGAAAATTTTATTAAAAAATAATTAATTTTTTCTGATGATTGAAATCAAGATGATAATATCTCCATCTTTATTAAGGGATCAATAATTGATCCCCAAAACGAATACTAAAATAAATATAAATAATTTCTGGAAAACCAAACTATATTAAACGATACATGCCAGTAAATGGTTAAATTTTGATATGCCAAGTATATGGCTAAAAGTAAGGCATAGAATAAAAAATACCTTGGTGCAAACTCTAGCAACCAGGTTAAGAAAATTTCTCAATGCTTAACAAAGTCATGGTTTTTTCACAAACTAGGCTATAGAGAATTGGCAACATTGGTAAAGAAAGTAAACAATAACCATAGCTAAACTTGGAGTCTTGCCAACCTATGCAGCCAATTCGCACATTCAATGTTTCCCCCTCACTACCGCCGCGACTCGAACCGCTGCGGCGGCTGGCATATAACTTGCACTGGGATTGGAACGTTGAGACTAAAGATTTATTTCGCCGCTTAGATCCTGACTTGTGGGAGTCTAGCCGTCATAACCCGGTATTGATGCTGGGTACTATTTCCCAGGCGCGACTTTTGGAAGTTGTGGAAGATGAAGGCTTCCTCGCCCAAATGGACAGAGCTAACCGCCAGTTAGAAGATTATTTGCAAGAGCGCACCTGGTACCAGAAACAACGAGAAAATAAACCTAAAGAATGCTACGCCTATTTTTCGGCGGAATTTGGACTTGTTGATTGTTTGCCCGTCTATTCTGGAGGTTTGGGGGTTCTGGCGGGGGATCACCTGAAATCTGCCAGTGACTTGGGGCTACCCCTTGTAGGTGTAGGTTTACTTTACCAGCAAGGCTACTTTGCCCAGTACCTCAATGCTGATGGTTGGCAGCAAGAACGCTACCCCATCAACGATTTCTACAACATGCCCCTACACCTAGAGCGCAATCCAGATGGTTCAGAACTACGAATTGCAGTAGACTATCCAGGGCGCAAGGTATACGCCAGAGTTTGGCGCGTACAGGTGGGAGCAGTGCCTTTATATCTGCTAGACACCAACATTGAACCCAACAACCCCTACGACCACGACATCACAGACCAACTCTATGGTGGCGACATCGACATGCGTATCCACCAGGAAATCATGTTGGGTATCGGTGGCGTGCAAATGCTCAAAGCCTTGGGGTTGAAGGTAACAGCCTACCACATGAACGAAGGTCACGCCGCCTTCTCCGCCCTAGAACGCATCCGGCTGCTGATTCAGGAAGCAGGATTGGATTATGCCGAAGCTAAACAAGTAGTGGCTTCCAGCAACATCTTTACCACTCACACGCCAGTACCAGCAGGCATTGACTTGTTTGCTCCCGATAAAGTTTTGTACTATCTGGGGTACTATGCAGAAATCTTTGACTTGCCCAAAGAACAATTTTTAGGACTGGGACGCGAAAATACAGGTGATTTATCCGCGCCTTTCAGTATGGCAGTGTTAGCGTTGAAAATGGCAACATTCTCCAACGGCGTAGCACAACTGCACGGCGTAGTGTCGCGGCAAATGTTCCAAGGCTTGTGGAAAAAAGTGCCAGTGGAAGAAGTGCCCATCGCCGCCATTACCAACGGGGTTCATGCTCGGAGTTGTGTTGCCAAATCAACTCAAGAGTTATACGATCGCTATCTGGGGCCAAATTGGTCATCAGCACCAGTGGACAGTCCATTGTGGGAGAGGATGGACGCCATACCTGATGAAGAATTATGGCGAAATCACGAACGCTGCCGCTTAGACATGATATTGTACGTGCGAGAACATTTGGTCAAGCATTTACGCGATCGCGGCGCTTCACCCTCAGAAATTGTCCAAGCCCAAGAAGTTTTAGATCCCTACGCTCTCACCATTGGCTTTGCTCGTCGCTTTGCCACCTATAAACGTGCTACCCTGTGGATGCGCGATATAGAACGCATCAAGCGGATTTTGTTAGCCAACAAAGACCGAAAAGTGCAATTTGTGATTGCAGGTAAAGCCCATCCAAAAGATATTCCCGGAAAAGAACTCATCCGCGACATCAATCACTTTATCCGCGAACAGCATTTAGAAAAGCAGATAGTGTTTGTTCCCAACTACGACATTCACATTTCCCGGTTGATGGTAGCCGGTTGTGATATCTGGTTAAACACACCGCGTCGTCCACGGGAAGCATCTGGTACCAGCGGGATGAAAGCCTCAATGAATGGCTTGCCGAATTTAAGCGTACTGGACGGTTGGTGGGATGAAGCTGATTACGTCCGCACCGGTTGGGCAATTGGACACGGAGAAAATTACGACGATCCCGCCTATCAGGATGAAGTAGAAGCCAACGCCCTCTACGATTTATTAGAGAAGGAAGTTGTACCCTTATTTTACGAACATCGGGATAGTGATGGTTTACCGCGGCCGTGGGTTGCCAAAATGAAAGATGCAATTCGCTTGAATTGTCCATTCTTTAACACAGCGCGCATGGTGGGAGAATATGCACAAAGAGCTTATTTTCCAGCTAGCGATCGCTATCATATCCTCACCACTGATAACTATGCCCCAGCCCAAGAACTAGCCGCCTGGAAAGCACAATTAAGCGAACATTGGTTCAACATCAAAATCAAAGATATTGATGTATCCACACCCGCAGATATTGAAGTTAACCAAACTGTGGCTGTGAAAGCTAAAGTTGACTTGGCAACTTTGAACAATGATGATGTACAGGTAGAGTTATATCAAGGTGCCATCGATGCCAATGGTGATATTGTCAACGCTATACCAGTGGTGATGGATTACCAAGGGGAAGATTCCCAAGGATTGAGTACTTACACCGCTAACATTACCTATACAAACTCTGGTTTACAAGGTTTGTCTTTGCGGGTATTACCAAAACATCAACATCTTTCTAGTCCTTATGAGCCAAGATTGATTGCTTGGGCAGAATAATACTACCAAATAGTTTTTGAATACTAAATAATAGGCGTTGCTAAAAATCAGCAACGCCTATTATTCTATATAATTTCAGGTAGATAATTAATATCTAGTAGCTGTTCTAAGGTATAAGTGCAAGATTGAGGTAAGTTATTTAGTTTGCCTTCAGTTTTTTCATTAACATACCCCAAAGCATCCTCATAGATTGAAGGTAATTCATTTTCTAAAAATTGATATAAATTAGTTGTCAAATTACGCTTTAATTGATTTCTAAAACTTCTAATTTCTGCTTTCCAATGTCCAGAATTATATTGAGATTCTTCCGGCCAATATTGCAGCAATAAAAGATGTCTAATAACTTGTTCTAGTAAACTAGCAACTCTGGCCTTGTCTCTACGTCCCAAATTTTCTAGTTCCTCAATTAAATTTTCTACATCTAATTCTTCTAAATTATTAGCTTTCAATAACTTAATTGTTTCCTCTAACCAGAGATGTTCATCAATTTCATAAAGCTCTTTTAAACTCAAATTAGAACTAACTCCTTGCATAAAACCTTAGTAAAAACAACTATAGATTGGGTTTGCAGCTTTCTTACCTTATAATCTAACACTCCTACTTTGCGGCCTCTGCGCCTCTGCGTGAGATCGAATCCTACATTCCAACGCTCATTTTAAGATAAAATTCTTTGAGGAATCACAATGTAGCCAGTGGTGCGATCGCCAAGTACTAAATTACGTTGTTCTCCCCAATACCACCAGTATGCACCAACATAAGCACAAACTAGCCCATCTAGTTGATCTTCAGTTGCTTTCAAGGCTGCACCTGTGGTAGGAATTTCCTTCACAAATGAATCGCACACACGCAGAGGAGGAGAAAGGGAAGGGAGGATATGAAGAAGATAATTTTGCAGTTTAATTAATTCTAAGCGGCGTTCGCTAAGCCGTCCTTTTTTGTATTTAAGAATGCGTTCTAAGTTGAACAGATGAACAATTGCTGGGTGGGGAAAGACTTCTATTTGATATCTGCCAAGTTTTTGTGGTTCGATGGTGGGTGCATGTAGATAGCCACGAGATTCTAACTCTAAACCAAAGTTGATGGTGCGATGAGCAAAGGGTAAGTTTTTGTTAGCTGGATAGCATCCAGCGTGATATTTACCAAAATACTTGTGAGTGAGTTTATCAGGAAGGCGACTTCCAGTGTCATTGGGTATCAAGGTAGGTGCATCTACAGCAATGATGGCTGGTTCCTTTGGTTGTACGCTGTCATCAATCCATGCCAGGATATCTGCAATGGCTTCTTTGCGGTCTAAATCTAGCAGTTGCAATTGTCCATCTATCCATCCTAAACAGCATAGTCCGCTTGGTTGAGATTTCCAGCCTAAATCAATGCCAATAAATTTCATGGTGATTACACGAATTTTCATTATTTTCGCATTTCCCGGCAACGGCTCACCAAAACAGCAGCTAGTTCCATTCAATAGACATCTCCAATAATTAATGCGCCGTTACCCGAAATCCTTAGTAGGAGACAACGGCCGTTCGCCCTTACTAACGCTAGTTTGAGTTGTGAAAAATATTAGTGGTGGTTGTTGACGGTTGACTGTTGACTGTAGTCAAATAAGTCTCTGGGCAGTATTTGGGGCTGCTATATTACTTGTGAACGGAAATGAGTGTGAGTGTTCAAAAACAACTTAAGTTAACTAATATTGAATTACGAAAAAAATCTTGCAATTAATCTTATAATCTTAAAAACATTGTCAGAATTCAGGAGCCAGAATTATTGAAAGTTAGCAAAAAATATGACGTTTGAGATATTCCTTAATTCTTCATTGAAAGAAAATTTTTCACAGTTATTTCAAAATTCACAATAGGATTATTTGAAATTTTTACAACTAAAATAGTTTAGTTATGTTCTAACTATTCTAAACTACTTCTAAATTCTGAATTCTGAATTCTGACTCTTGAATTCTGACTCCTGAATTCTGACTCCTGAATTCTGACTCCTGAATTCTGACTCCTGACTCCTGATTACTGTTTTCTTTTATCTCACAATAAGCTAATTAAATTAATTGCGATGCAGATTTTATTTTTACATCCCAACTTTCCCGCGCAATTTCGTAACCTCGCGATGTTTTTGGGCAGGGATAAAAATTTCAGAATAGTCTATGGCACAAATCGTCGCGAAGGAGAATTATTTGGCGTTCATAAAGCTATTTATACTCCTTCTCGTGAAGCTGCTCCCCAAACCCACCACTACGTTCGTAACCTGGAAAATGCTGTACTTACTGGTCAAGCTGTTTACCGGATGGCGGAAAAATTAAAAGCTGAGGGTTTCGTTCCAGATATAATTTATGGTCATTCTGGTTGGGGGCCGACTTTGTTTATGAAAGATGTGTTTCCCAAGGCAGAATTATTGTGTTATTTTGAGTGGTTTTATCATGCTTATGGTTCCGATGCAGATTTCGATCCCAATGAGCCATTAAATGCTGATGATGTATGCCGAATTCGCGTGAAAAATGCACCTATTTTGACTGATTTATACAGTTGCGATCGCGGACTTTCTCCTACTAATTGGCAGAGGCAACAGTTTCCGAAAGAATTTCAAGATAAAATCACAGTCTGTCATGACGGAATTGATACCAAATTTTTTGCTCCTCAACCAGATGCTAAGTTAGTTTTACCAAGAATAAATCTCGACCTTTCCCATGTACAAGAATTGGTAACTTACGTGGGAAGAGGAATGGAACCTTATAGAGGTTTTCCCCAGTTTATGGAAGCTGTAGCCCTACTTCAACAACGCCGACCCCAATGCCATGTAGTAGTTGTGGGAGAAGACAGAGTGGCTTATGGTAAAAATCTCCCGGATGGTAAGACTTATAAACAATTAATGCTAGAAAAATTATCTTTAGATTTATCAAGGCTGCATTTTACAGATAGTCTACCTTACCATGAATATCTCCAAGTATTACAAGCGTCTTCTGCTCATATTTATTTAACCCGTCCTTTTGTTTTATCTTGGTCGATGTTAGAGTCAATGTCAGTGGGATGTTTGTTAGTAGCTTCCAGAACTTCACCAGTTTTAGAGGTAATACAAGATGGCGTTAATGGACTACTTGTAGATTTCTTTTCTCCCCAAAATATTGCAGATCGAGTTGAAGAAGCCCTAGATAATCCTCAAGAAATGAAAGCGATTCGTGCCAACGCACGAGCCACAATTCTCCAACATTATGACGTAGCAAAACTATTACCAGAGCATTTGCAATGGATGTTAGCTACTAAAAAGGCTGAGAGTAAAAAGCGCCAAACTCCCAAAGTTTCTAAAGGATTTGCCGGAAACTAAATCAGTTATGAGGGAGATAAGGGGACAAGGGAGAAGAGGAAGAAATGACTAATGACTAATAATACTAAAAATGCGAATTCTGATTACTATTGCCCATTTTTTTAAACCTAGCGATGAGGGTCGTCATGCTTCCCAACGCAAAGACCCCAAACCTCGTTTGCAAGCTTTGAGCCAAAGCCTTGCTAGCTTGCACCAATTATTTGGTAAATATCAAAGTATCATTAATATTGCTCAACGATTAGCTTTTCCTGCCAATCAACCCTTATCTCACGAATTAGATATCGTTATTTGTACAACTCAAAATAATCATCTTTTGAATCAGCTTCCAATACCATCTCATTTATATAAACATCATTCTAGTAATGTAGAACCGATGCTTTTAGGATTTGAGTGCCAAGGTGTGCTGCAAAGTTATCTTGGGAAATACGATTACTATTGCTTTATGGAAGATGATTTAATCCTTCATGACCCTTGGTTTTTTGTTAAATTAGATTGGTTTACCCAACAAACAAATGACGCAAATTTGCTCCAGCCAAATCGTTATGAAATTTCACTTAATGGTTTAGTTCATAAAGCTTACATTGATGGAAATTTGGCTTTACGAGTTACTGCCCCTTTTCAAAACGTGCAGGAACAACAAGAACTAAAGGGTACAATTATGAATACATCTATTACATTTAATCGTGCCCTCAATCCTCATTCAGGCTGCTATTTTTTAAATGCAAATCAGATGGATCATTGGGCTAATCAGTCTTATTTTTTTGACAGAGATACAAGCTTTGTTGGCCCTTTAGAAAGTGCTGCAACTTTGGGCATTATGAAAACATTCCGAGTTTACAAAACCTCACCAGAGCAAGCCAGTTTTTTGGAAATTCAACACTTTAGCACAGGTTTTTTAGGTTTAATTGGAGGACAAGTAGGTTTGGCACAAAATTAATAAAAGTTTGGATTTTCAATTTTCCAAGCCAGATATATTATATAGGTTTTTCACTAGCAAAATTCCATGCGCCGAGATTCAATATTTTACAAAGTATTCCAACAATCACCTAGTTTATTATTTGAATTATTGACAAATCCTCCACCAAATGCAAATGCTTATCGATTTGATTCAGTAGCTCTCAAAGAAGCAAAGTTTGAAATTGATGGGGTATTTCTGCCACCAGAACATGAAAGCCCCGGTGTTGTATATTTCTGTGAAGTACAATTTCAAAAAGATGAACAGTTGTACGAAAGATTATTTGCAGAATCTTCATTATATTTCTATCGTAATCGAGCCAGATTTTCCGATTGGCAAGCAGTAATCATTTATCCATCAAGGAGTGTGGAACAAAGGGATATTTATCCCCATCGAAATCACCTGAATGGAAACCAAGTCCATCGTGTCTATTTAGATGAATTGGGGGATATTCGTCAGTTACCTTTATGGGTTGCGTTAATGGTCTTAACTACAGTGGAGGAACAACAAGCACCTTCTGAAGCCAGATATTTGCTTGAGCGTTCTTCTGTTGAACAGCCTGAAACTATAAATCGCGCCATAATTGACTTAGTGACAACGATAATAATGTACAAGTTTGAACAACTAAGCCGTAAGGAGGTTGAAGAAATGTTAGGAATTACCCTCAAGGAAACAAGAGTTTATCGAGAAATCAAGGAAGAAGGACGAGAAGAAGGGCGAGAAGAAGGACGAGAAGAAGGAGAAAGAACGCTGATTTTTCGTCAACTAACTCGAAGGGTGGGAGAATTACCTCTAGATGTGCGCGATCGCATTCAAACTCTCAACCTAGAACAATTAGAAAATCTTGGCGAAGCACTGTTAGATTTTACCAGTATGGCCGATTTGCAGGCTTGGTTAGAAGCATAACGATCGATTAGGCTCAAGAACCGCCTTAATCTTTTCAAATTTGCAGATAGAAACTTTGCAATCTCCCGAAATTGATCACAAATCTGCTCTCACCACTAAATTTGTAATTCCTCAAGGGCGAGTTGACACGGAAAATGTCAAAATTAAATGAGTTTTGCGTAGACGCGTTTGGGTTGATGCACCTTCTTGTAGAGAAAAGAAGCGGATTACCACCAGACTGCAATTTCATTAGCGCAGATTTGAGATAACTAAGTTGAGAATTTATGGGCAAGCAACGTGTTCTTTCTGGAGTTCAACCAACCGGCAATTACCATCTAGGCAACTACTTGGGAGCCATTCGCAACTGGGTAGAAGGTCAGAGCGAATACGAAAATTACCTGTTCGTGGCTGATTTACACGCAATTACAGTACCACACGACCCAACACAGTTGGCAGCTGATACTTATACCCTTGTTGCTTTGTATCTAGCTTGTGGTCTTGATTTAAATCACTCCACCATTTTTGTGCAATCCCACGTTTCAGCCCACAGCGAACTCACCTGGTTGCTCAACTGTATTACACCCCTAAACTGGCTGCAAGATATGATCCAGTTTAAGGAAAAGGCCGTCAAACAGGGAGAAAATGTGAGTGCAGGTTTACTGGATTACCCAGTACTGATGGCATCTGATATTTTGCTTTACCAAGCGGATAAAGTGCCAGTGGGTGAAGACCAAAAGCAACACTTGGAATTAACACGGGATATTGCAGCTCGGTTAAATCACCAATTTGGTAAACCAGATCGTCCAGTTTTGAAGTTACCAGATCCTTTAATTCCCAAACAAGGCGCAAGGGTGATGAGTTTGGCAGATGGTACGCGTAAAATGTCAAAGTCCGATCCTTCAGATTTAAGCCGCATCAATTTGCTAGATTCTCCAGAGCAAATTCAATACAAAATTAAGCGTTGTAAAACCGATCCGATTCGTGGTTTGATTTTTGACGACCCAGAGCGTCCAGAGTGCAATAATTTATTAACTCTGTATACTTTGCTTTCAGGAAAGACAAAAGAAGATGTAGCAGTTGAGTGTCAGGATATGGGCTGGGGACAATTCAAGCCATTGTTAGCAGACACAATGATTGAGGCTCTCAAGCCAATCCAAGAAAAATATCAGGCGATAACTGAAGATAAAAGCTATTTAGAGTCTGTGTTGCGGGATGGAGCCGAAAAAGCGAGAGCGATCGCCAATCAAACTCTATCACAAGTCAAAGTCGCTTTAGGCTACTCTCTGCCTCTATGAGTTTTACCTTTTGGGTGTGATTTGTTATACCATTTAACAAGAAAGAATCCAGAATTCAGAATTCAGAATTCTGAATTCTGACTTATTCTTTAATAAATAAAGATTTCTAATGATATGCATCACACCCATAGCCCCACTGCCTTCCGTAGAGCCGTGCAAGCAGGTGAATTTCTGGTTACGGCTGAGGTAGCACCTCCAAAGGGAGGAGATCCAACCCACATGATTAAAATGGCGGCGACCCTTAAGGGGAGGGTTCATGCCGTCAATATTACCGATGGTAGCCGCGCTGTGCTGCGGATGTCTTCATTAGTGGCATCACTAATTTTATTACAAAACGGTGTCGAGCCGATTTGTCAAATTGCTTGCCGCGATCGCAACCGCATTGGTTTACAAGCCGATTTGATGGGCGCTCATGCTTTAGGCATACACAATATCTTAGCCCTCACTGGCGACCCAGTAAAAGCAGGCGATCATTCAGAAGCCAAAGCTGTTTTTGACTTGGAAGCTGTGCGACTGCTACAAATAATTCGCAAAATGAATCAAGGTCTTGATTGCAACGATAAACCTCTAACTGATGGAGCGCTAGATTTATTTCCTGGTGCAGCAGTCGATCCGCAATGTAAGAGTTGGTCGGGTTTGCAAAGTCGATTTGAACGCAAAATCGAAGCCGGAGCGCAATTTTTTCAAAGTCAGTTAATTACCGATTTTGAACGTCTAGAAAAATTTATGGACACAATTGCCACTGGTTATAAAAAACCAATTTTGGCAGGAATTTTTCTGTTGAAATCAGCTAAAAATGCTCATTTTATTAATAAGTGTGTTCCGGGAGTAAATATTCCCCAACATATTATTGATAGATTGGCCAAAGCCAAAGACCCCCTTGAAGAAGGCATGAAAATTGCTGCCGAACAAGTGCAAATAGCGCGGCAATTGTGTCAAGGTGTCCACATGATGGCAGTGAAACGTGAAGATTTAATTGCACCAATTTTAGATTTAGCTGGAGTTGCGACAGTTAATCAGTTGGTAGCAAGGTAAAGGCAGCAATACATTAGACTTCTTGGAGAAGTAGGGAAAAGGGAAAGGGGAAAGGGGGAAAGGTTTGATATTTTCCCTTTCCCTAATAAAGATGCATCTCTTTGACCACAAGAGAGCAAAAAGCAATTGATTGCAAGAAGTCTATTTTTAATGAAAGCAGTTGGTTATTCCACCTGCTTTTTCTATGTAGAAATAGAAGGCGATCGCTATTTTTGATAAACTTTAAATACAGACTTTTACGTTAACTAAATACCAGTGCAAACTGATAAAATATTTTATAGTTTATTTCAAAATTTTCCCAGCATATTTTTTGCTATAAGTAAGTCGGTGAAATAAAACCAAACTATGTAAAGAAAAGTAAATAAGGCTCAAACTCTTTCTCCCCCTGCTCCCTGCTCCCAGCAAGAACTGCCTTATCCCAACAATAATTATTTACATCGGCCTACTTAATTAGGGATACGACTGTTAACGTCAATGCCTATGAATTTGTTTCTGTGGAAGTAAAAGAAACTGCCTTTCGCATTGATGGGGTGTTTATTCCTACAAATGAAAGTATAGATCAACCACTATACTTTGTTGAAGTTCAGTTTCAACTAGACTCGGTTTTTTACAGACGCTTCTTTGCAGAAATCTTTGTTTATTTACGCCAAAACCAATCAGTAAATCATTGGCGTGCTGTAGTTATCTATCCTCAAAGGAGTTTAGAGCCAAGCGATCGCCAGCCGTATGAGTTGCTACTAAACAGTCCACAAGTGCAATGTATTTATCTAGATGAATTAGGGACAACAGACAACTCATTGCAAATAGCGATCGTCAAATTAATTATCGAAAAAGAAGAGACAGCCATTGATAAAGGTAAAGAATTGATTTTGCAGGCAAGACAACAACTGGTAGATGAAGCAACCAAAAAGCAAATTGTAGAATTGATAGAAACCATCTTGTTGTACAAATTTACCCAGTTAAGCCGAGAGGAGTTAGAAAAAATGTTGGGCATAGATGAGGAATTCAAGAAAACAAGAATGTATCAATCAATCAAACAAGACGGCTTGGAAGAAGGTCGTCAAGAAGGCCGCCAAGAAGGCCGCCAGGAAGCTAAATTAGAAGCTGTTCCAAGGTTGTTGTTATTAGGGTTAAGTGTGGAACAAATAGCAACGGCTCTTGATTTAACAGTTGAGCAAGTACAGCAAGTAGCTGAAAATCAGTCTGGCTGATTGTGCATCGTGGTTGAATTTGGCACTTTACCTTTGGCAACACTTTTCTGTACATCGCTTAACCAATTGCCTGTAGCAATATTTTTTAACCATCCTCGTCATAATAGACTTCTTGCAGAAGTCGGGAAAAGGGGAAAGGTTTGGTATTTTCCCTTTCCCCTTTCCCCTTTAACCTTTTCCCATAAGAGTCCAAAAAGCAATGAAAGCAGGAGGTCTAATGGCGAGAATGGTTTTTATTTTGGTATTAAATATTAGTCTCTAGCGGCATATCACTAATGACATAGAGTACTCAGCCGCTTGAGACTTCTTCGTTGCATCAAAATAGGTTACATCTTACCGTGTTGCAGCACTTCTTGTAGATGGTGACGAATTTCTTTAGCTTGCTCAATATCAGATTGCCGCAATTTCTGGAACAACTCTACACATGGCTGGGAACCCACTTCTTGTGCATCTTTAATGTAGGTCTCATAAGCTTTAACAGCTTCAGCCTTGTTGTGCAACACGGTGACAAAATCATACTCCAAGTTGCTAATTGGTTCTTGAGACTGTCCGTTACCTCTATTAGTAGTCATTATTTGAACCTCTTCTAAGATTTCTAATTCACTTATACTGAGCCTTAGAGAGTAATTCATCTTCCAAAAAGGGTATAGTTCAATACGTCGGAAGTACCTTGCAAGGGTCGGTAATGTACCAAATAACTAGTCAGTTCTTGATTTTGTAATTTTTATTATTTGAGAAACGTCATGAATTGTTGCCTATTTATCGTTGATATTCAAAATGGATTTATAACTCAAAATACCAGTGATGTTGTACAGAGAATTAAGTCTTTACTAGAACAAAATATATTTGACAATGTGATATTCAGTAGATTTATAAATACCACTGATAGTCCTTATGTAAAATATTTAAATTGGCATCAACTTTTTTCTGAAACAGAACAAAAAATTGTTGACGATATTGAACCATTTGCTAAGGTAGTTTTTGACAAAACTGTTTATACTGCTTGCAATGAAGAAACTTTGAGATTTCTTCAAACAAGAAATATTCAGACAGTGTTTATTTGTGGAATTGATACCGAGGGTTGTGTATTAAAGACTGCTATTGATTTTTTTGAAAATAATATGATTTCTTATGTTTTGACGTATTACTCGGCATCAAATGGAGGTGATAGTTACCACAAAGCAGCAATTTTAATTTTAAGTCAATTAATTGGAATCAACAATATTATAACTGAATCTTTAGATAAAGAAAATTTAAATAAATATTTAAAGCAATTCAACTTTGAATAATCTGATTTGACGCAGCCTTATAAATAAATGGTATCAGCCGTAGCCTCAAGCAAAGGAGCAGGGAGATTAAAAAGTAAAAAGATACCTTTATTACTTTTATCTTTTATCTTTAAATTTACTTTGCTCCCACTCCTGTTTTTGATAGTAATTTATGCGAGAGGTTGGTTTTCTTCACATTGACGTGAATACTGAAATTGCAGATCCTTTGGGCGTTCCCTACCTCCTTTATAGACAATAGGACACAATTTAGTGTTAGCACTTATACAATCCATGTGTGGCGTTTTAGCACAGACTATTAATAAGCCACCCAGAATAAACAATAAACCACAAATTGCAGCCGTTTGAAAAGAAGAAATCTCTAAGACCCCGTGAACTACAATTTCTCGGAGAACAGAAACAATTGTTACCTCAACTGCGACTCCTACAGAAATACTATGTTCTTGCAAATAGACCATTAATAGTCGAAATAACTCGACTAAAATTAACACAAATAGTATTTTTGCAGTCACATGTTTATAGTCTAGTGGCTGCGTGAGGGCAACACCTATCCCCCACAATTGAATGAGCATAACGGCGAATAAACCCAAACACAAGACAATCACAATTAAGTCTTGAAAGGCTTCCATGTTGCGAACAATTGAATGGCGATCTAGCCAGCGATCGCAAAATAAAAATCGACTCTTCAGGCGCTTTTGCATTACGTTTCATTCCAGTTAGGACAACTTCAGACAACACCAGCGAGTCAACCCATAATTTTATGTTACAGCAGAATTCAGAACTCAGAATTCAGAATTCAGAACTCAGAATTCAGAACTCAGAATTCAGAACTCAGAATTCATCAGGAGTCTAGTAAGATTAGTATATTGACTCATCACATATTCTGACCCTTGAACTCTTATACTGAATTTTAAGGAAAGCCTCAAACCATAACATCAAGGTTTTTTGATTCTGAATTCTGA
Organism: Nostoc sp. 2RC; assembly: GCF_014222165.1. Lineage (NCBI taxonomy): Bacteria > Bacillati > Cyanobacteriota > Cyanophyceae > Nostocales > Nostocaceae > Nostoc > Nostoc sp. 2RC. The sequence goes on along the minus strand of NZ_JACKZU010000077.1, from coordinate 881 downwards.
ATTCTGAATTCTGAATTCTTATCTTCACTATTCATCGAATTAAATTTTGTGCTTGTTGTAACAATTGTTCGGTATTTTTTGCCCATTGAGAATTTCCCTGGGCATTGTATAAATCTCTGGCAAATTGTAAGACTTGTACGGCATCATTATATTGCTGTAGCTGCATAAAAACTAACCCAGCACCATAATAAGCATTGGGATAGTTAGAGTTAGCTTCGGCTGATTTTCTGAAAGCTTCTAAAGCTTCTTGTAATTTACGTTGATTAAATAAAATTGAACCAATATTATAATGAGCTTCTGGATATTTAGGATTAATTTTTATTGCTTGATTAAAGGCTTCTTTAGCTCGATCGCTTTGATTTTGCTGTAGATAACACATGCCAATATGATAATAAGGTTCTGGGGCATTTTTGCTATATTCTATGGCTTTTTTAAAAGATGCGATCGCCCGATCGCAATCTCGTCGCTGTTCTCGTAGTAAGCCCAAGTTATAGTGAGCAAATCCTAGTTTGGGATCGAGTTCTAAGGCGCGTAGCAAGTAATCGTTAGCTAACTCTAAATTATTCCCTTCTAACAACGCACCGCCTAAATTAGCAAAAGCCGGAGCAAATTTCGGATCGGCTTGCGTCGCTCGATAAAATGCGTCCGCAGAGGGTTGTAATTGTCCTGTTTGTCGTAATGCTAGCCCTAAGTTGTAATGTGCCGCTGCTAATGTGGGATCTAATTGACTTGCTTGTTTAAAGGCGGCGATGGCATCTTGGACTCTTCCCGCCTGAATTGCTTGTAAGCCTTGGTTTAACCAGTCCATAGCACTTTGAGTGTTAGATTGTGCCAGGTTTGAGGCAAATGAAGGGATGCGGGGACGTGGGGACGTGGGGACG
>NZ_JACKZU010000737.1:0-1053 GCF_014222165.1 Nostoc sp. 2RC | reverse complement strand
CCCCAACTCCCCTATCTCCCCAACGACACTAGTATGTCAAAATAAAAATACCCGATATCTCAAGGTGAGCGATCGCTCAATCAAGCAAGATTAAAGGATTGACCTGAGTAATGGCAGAAGAACCGAATCACAATGAAGCGGGAGAGGTAGCTCCCAGCACTGTTGACAAGCAGGCTCCCAGTGTCGCTGAAGAAAAGGCTCCCAGTACAGACTCATCCCAAGCGACAGACATCCCTACTGCCAACACGCCAGATCCTAAGGCCGCAAACCCGGAAGATAACCCCAATGCTGCTAAACCTGCTGCGGCTTCAGCCAAACGCGAAAAACCAGCCGCCGCAGGAGAAGAAAAACCAGCCGCCGCAGCTAAAGCCCCTAAGAAAGAAAAAGCCCCATCTGTTGAAGATAAACCATTTGTAGAGTTTATTGAGCAAGACTATTTGCCAGCTTTACAAAAAGCCATCGCTCAGCAAGGCGTACAAGATTTAAAAGTGGCTTTTGCTAAGCAAAAGGTTCCAATCAAGGGCTTTGAATCAGCTGAAGAATCCTGGCAAATTATCGGCAGTTGGCAAAACGGTTTGTACAATTTTAATTTGTATTTTCCTGAAGAAGATATTCAAGGGAAAAAGGGTTTTTCTTGTAATGAAGGCAAACAACCCAGCACTCTTGAGTCATTCTTAATTGATGAGCGCAAAACTACACTAGACCTCTTGGTATTTGGCCTAGTGCAGCGTTTAAACGGTCAAAAGTGGCTAAGTACAAATTAGTCATGGGGCATAGGGCATAGGGCATTGGTTATTCTCCGTGTCCGGAATACGGTTTGGGGAAAGGGGAAAGGGGAAAGGGAAAAGGGGAAAGGGAAAAGGGGAAAGGGAAAAGGGGAAAGGTTTCAAATACATCCTTTACCCCTTACCTATTAACCTTTTCCCAGACCACAAGGGAAGTTCATACTGCTTATCCGAACCCTATTGTCCGTGTCTCCGTGTCTCCGTGTCTCCGTGTCTCCGTGTCTCCGTGTCTCCGTGTCTCCGTGTCTCCGTGTCTCCGTGTCTCCGT
>NZ_JACKZU010000736.1:0-1060 GCF_014222165.1 Nostoc sp. 2RC | reverse complement strand
GATTAACCGTTGATAGCAGGAGCGCTGATTGCAACAGGAGCCGCTTCGGCAGATGCCAAGTCTAAGGGGAAGTTGTGAGCGTTACGCTCGTGCATTACTTCCATACCCAGGTTTGCACGGTTGATGATGTCTGCCCAGGTGTTGATTACGCGACCTTGAGAGTCGATGATGGATTGGTTGAAGTTGAAACCGTTGAGGTTGAACGCCATTGTGCTTACACCCAAGGCGGTGAACCAGATGCCAATCACTGGCCATGCAGCTAGGAAGAAGTGCAAGGAACGGCTGTTGTTGAAGGATGCGTATTGGAAGATGAGGCGACCGAAGTAACCGTGAGCTGCTACGATGTTGTAGGTTTCTTCTTCTTGACCGAATTTGTATCCGTAGTTTTGTGATTCGCTTTCGGTTGTTTCACGAACTAAGGAAGAGGTTACCAAAGAACCGTGCATTGCAGAGAATAAACTTCCGCCGAATACACCAGCCACTCCTAACATGTGGAAGGGGTGCATCAAGATGTTGTGTTCTGCTTGGAACACGATCATGAAGTTGAAGGTTCCGGAAATTCCCAAGGGCATTCCGTCAGAGAAGGAACCTTGTCCGATGGGGTAAATCAAGAATACTGCTGTTGCTGCTGCTACTGGTGCAGAGAACGCTAGGCAGATCCAAGGACGCATTCCCAAGCGGTAAGATAGTTCCCACTCACGTCCTAAGTAGCAGAATACGCCAATCAGGAAGTGGAAGATTACCAATTGGTATGGGCCACCGTTGTACAGCCATTCATCTAATGATGCTGCTTCCCAAATTGGGTAGAAGTGTAAACCAATGGCGTTAGAAGATGGTACTACTGCTCCGGAGATGATGTTGTTTCCGTAGAGTAATGAACCTGCAACAGGCTCGCGGATACCATCGATGTCTACTGGGGGTGCTGCGATGAAGGCGATTACGAAGCAAGCTGTTGCTGCTAGTAAGGTGGGGATCATCAGTACGCCGAACCAACCTATGTATAAGCGGTTGTTGGTGCTGGTTATCCAGTTGGCGAAGCGACCCCATACGTTGGCGCTTT
>NZ_JACKZU010000735.1:0-1061 GCF_014222165.1 Nostoc sp. 2RC | reverse complement strand
TTTGAAAAAATAATGCAACACATAGACAAGACCCCTCCCCAACCCTCCCCTTGGCAAGGGGAGGGTGCCGTCAGGCGCGTGGGGTATCTGTCGCAAATATTTTTTGAATCGGTATTAACTGAACTGTATGACTTTATAAAAAGATAAAATTCCCGGCTTTTTCAATCAAAAGCCGGGAATCTATGACTTTAAATGCTTACAAATTAAATGGAATTCCCATATCAAAAGTTTGTCATTTGATAGACAAATCTACAAAACTAATTTTCCCAGTGTAATTAGCATCCATTTATAGCGTCCCTACCAGTTCCTTTAAGCGATCGCGTCCATCGCGGAACACAGGCCAACCATCCCCTACCAACACCGCTTCTACCTGACAGAGTTCTGCTAACCTCCGCACAGAAGCAATGGCCTGCTGTCGATTCAGTAACTTGTCATCCGGTAATATTGTCAAACTACCTGCCTTGCGTGCCCTGACTAAATCTCCTGTAATCAACGTTGTTTCCTCCAATAATAAAGCCAGTTCGCCAGGTGTTTTAGAACCTTGGAGTTCAATCACCTTCAGTCCAGGTACAAATTCCTCACCATCAGATAACCAGCGATCGCAATGTATGGGAAAAGCGTCTTTTTCCGCTATGGGGCCGGCTATCTTAGCATAGGTTTGGTCGGCAATTTCTTTACTTGCCCTGACATGTTCAGAATTTGTCAACACAATCCAATCCACACCACCGAGAGATTGCAAATGATTCCAATCATGATTTGATAAGGCTACTGGGTCAATCAAGATGTTGCCATCTGGTCGAATCCAGGCAATCCCATTGAAATCAATATTTCTTGCCGGGTTGAAAGTAGACCAGCTATAGAGATCGGGACGGTGCAAAGATTTCATGATGATTCTGGATTAGTACCTTTGATAATTGACTATTAATCTCAATAATCTCAGTATATAGGGGAGTGGCGACTGGTGATTGGGGATTGGGCGTTGGGGGTGTTGACTGATGACTGATGACTGTTGACTGATGACTTGGGAGTTATTATTCTCCCCTGCCCCTCTGCCCCTTTAC
>NZ_JACKZU010000734.1:0-1066 GCF_014222165.1 Nostoc sp. 2RC | reverse complement strand
CTCCCATACTTCTCTGCGAGAGGCTGCGCCAACGGCTCCGCTCAGTACAAGTCTCCCCATCTCCCCATCTCCCCACTCCCCTGATTTACCCCAAACAATGGAAAAAGCGTTACGAAGTTTGGCTCGCAACGCTTTTTCCAAAAGGGTAGTAGGAATTTGCACTCTACAGCACTCGAACAAACGCAAGCATTAGTCAAACAGTTTTAGACATTGCTTGTGTTGTTTGTTAATCTTTGGTTTCTTGCAGGTTTTGGATCGCGGGTTGCTGGTTATTTTGAACATCATTTGAAGAATAATGCGCGATGACAAATACTGGTAGAGTAAGAGTCAACAAAGCGATCGCAGTTCCCACAATGTCTGCCAACCTGTGTGAGTATGTGTCGGCAGAACTGGCAGACGGACTATTTGAATTCATACAATATTCAAGTTATTCGGATTGTTGTGTACGTTTACTTTCAAAAGAGACTTTTGAAGTTATTTTAGCTAGTTTTAAACTCTGACAGATGTAGCATTGAACTAGCTAAACCACTTTTATAACTGTCATAATAGCGATTTTATACATCCCATTCGGAACACAAAGTTACACAAAAATACATCATGTTAAATTTGGCGATCGGTATTTTCAATTCTTTATCTGTGTTGTCTAATTAATTGCATAGTCATAACCTTTGCTGGCAGCATCATAGGTTACATTTTTTCCCTGCTAAAAGATTAATTAGAAAACCGTATTTTTTGGATACTTCATAATTATAACATCTTTCAACGCCTTTGGTTTGCTTATCTTCATATAATTGAGAATTTGTAATATGGAATACAAAATTGTAAAAACAATGAAAGATATTTCTAATTTTTGATTGTTCTATATTAATTACATTCAAAAATATTTGACACTAGAGAAAAAACGGTAGCAAATAATTTTTAACATTTTTCATCATCACCGAATAAATACAGAGCTATCATCTGTCTGATGTAGGATATATTCAGTAATATCACTAAATGAATATTTTCTAATTTAAATTTCTGAGTCTATTGATAGTCGTAGCAGATTTGTCAATCTATATATAGG
>NZ_JACKZU010000733.1:0-1067 GCF_014222165.1 Nostoc sp. 2RC | reverse complement strand
GTCCCCCTGTCCCCGCGTCCCTCAAACCCCTACTGGTTCCCGTCGATTGTAGGCAGAAGAATCACCCTTGACGGCTTGACTTTGTTTACCATCAATGCCTACTGGAATGTCGCCGACGATTGTCACTCGTTGGACATGGCGGGGTTGGTTACCGTAATCTGCAACTGCGTAGTGTTGGGTGGCGCGGTTATCCCAGAATGCCACATCACCAACTTGCCAACGCCAACGAACTGTATTTTCTGGACGGGTTACGTAAGCTTGCAACAGTCTTAAAATATCGTCCGATTCAGTTGTTGATAGGCCGCGGAACTGGCGAACAAAGCCACCAATAAATAACCCACGTTCCCCAGATTCAGGATGAACCCGTACTACTGGATGAAGGGTCTCATATACCGTTGAGGTGAAAACTGCTCGGTAAGCTTTCACGTCTTCAGGCAGGTCAAATCCAGTTGCATAATCAAAGGCGTTGCTATGTACTGCCCAGAGTTCATCTGCAAGACTACGCAAATGATTTGGTAAATCTTGGTACGCAGTTACAGAGTTTGCCCAGATAGTATCGCCGCCAAATGGAGGAATAACCAGTGCCCGCAAAATGGAGCCAAGGGGAGGACGGTCTACAAATGTGACATCAGTGTGCCAACTGTTAGCACGGGAAGTGGTTTTGCCGTAATTCAAATCCAGAACTTCTGGATGATCTGGAAGTGAAGGAACGGTAGGATGAGCTGTAGTAACTTCACCGAAGCGGCGAGCGAAAGCTACTTGTCCATTGGCATCGAGTTGATGTTGATCTCGGAAGAAAATTACTTTGTATTCAACTAAAGTCTTGCGAATATCGCTGATAACTTGATCACTGAGTTTGTTACTCAAATTCACACCAATGATTTCGGCACCGATACGTCCGGCAACTGGTTTGATATCAAAGTGTTGGGAAGTCATGTTTTTGTTTCTCCTAAAAAATTAATGGGCATGGGGCATTGGGCATGGGGCATTGGGCATGGGGCATGGGGCATTGGGCATTGGGTATGGGGAAACATTAAATTTATTCCTTTACCCTTTACCCTTTACCC
>NZ_JACKZU010000732.1:0-1082 GCF_014222165.1 Nostoc sp. 2RC | reverse complement strand
CCTCCCCGATGCTTTGGGGAGGGTGCCGTCAGGCGGGTGGGGTATCTGTCGCAAACATTTTTTGAATCGGTATTATTTTGATTAGACACAAAGAGACGTTGCATTGCAACGTCTCTACAGGATGGATAATTATTGATATTTCGTTGATTTGGATAATTCACATCAGACGTAATTTTGAATTCTGACTCCTGAATTCTGAATTCTTTTTTAAAACCGCACTTTGTACAACTCGAATAATTCACCTGATTTCTGGGTTATGATTTTAGCTCCAGCAGCTTTGATTGTTTTTTCCCAGTTAGTTAGAGGTTCTAAAAACACCTCTGCACCGAGGTAAGTTTCCAAAACTGCCCAATCTTCTGCTAAAGGCTGTTCTGGGTTGAGGATGTCAAAGACAAAATGTCCGCCTGGTTTGAGAACTCGTTTGACTTCTGTGAGGACAACATTCCAGTATTCCAGTGGAAAATAGCAGCTAAATCCTGTGGCGATCGCTAAGTCAAATTGACCTGGTGAATAGTTTAATTCATGAGCGCCCCCCAATTCAACACCTTTGAATAACTTAGAATTCAACTGCGGCCCGCGAGAAGTGAGAATATCTCGCGCTACATTACTGATTTCTTGTCCGTAAAAAAATGCTTGCCAATCTCGCCAAGGATAAATTAACAAGCTGACACCGCAGCCGATATCTAAACAGTGTTGGTTCTTTTGAGGTTTGGCAACTTCCCAAAAAGGAGAAGCAATTCTCCCGGAAAAATTGCCACCAGCCCACTCCCGAAAGATTGGCATTGCTTGGACTTCGGCTGGGAGTTCGACGGGTTGACCAAGATATTCTCGGTTGAAGCGGAATGCTACTTGTGTTAATCTTTCTTGCCAGTTGGTCGATTTGTGGGTGGCGAAGAGATTTTGTAACTGCGAATCAGGCTTTTTGGACATGAGATTTTTGCTAGTCTTTCTAAGGATTGTATTCAAATTCCCTTTGGGTTCGCATCTCTATCTAATCACCTGTGGGAGTTTGTCTGATTTCGTAGCTGTAGCCCCAATACGGTTTGGTTAAAGGGGAAAGGGGAAAGGGGAAAGGGGAAAGG
>NZ_JACKZU010000731.1:0-1085 GCF_014222165.1 Nostoc sp. 2RC | reverse complement strand
GAAAAGGTTAAAGGTTAAAGGGAAAAGGAATCAATTTAATCTTTCCCCTTTTCCCTTTACCCCTTTCCCTTTCCCCATACCTTGTTTGCCCAATTCCCAATTCAAAACAAAGTACCATAGATGGGAACTGACCCGATGGAAGTGGCGACAAAACAAGCAGTGAAGCAAAAATTTCCTCAATCGGTGGCTTTCATGGAAAAAACTAGAAATTCGTCCCTTGCCTTTTTGTCTGGGCACAGTATTGTTCTGTACCGTGTAGGGTTAGCTTTTTTCCTGGTGGCAGGACTTTCTAGTTGTGGTAATTTAGCTTCCTCTGGCTTGAGTGGAACTGGCTTAAAATTTGGCGCTAATGTTACCCCAATTCGAGAAATTCAAGCACAAAAAAAGAATCAGGCTACAGTTTACATCCAAGGTACGGTAGAAAATCAAGCTCCGCTAATTAAGCAGTGGGCTTATCAAATAAATGACACAACCGGCAAAATTTGGGTTATCACTAATCAAAAAAGTTTGCCAGAGGGTTCGCAAGTAGTATTTAAGGGTAAAGTGCGCTACCGAAGTATTCCTTTAGCGGGGAAAGAACAGGGAGAAATTTATTTAGAAGAAGAATAATTAAGCAATTAAAAATGAATATATGAGCAATGAACTAGTACATGTGGCGATCGCTATTCTCTACCAAAACAATAAATTTCTCATGCAACTAAGGGATAACATCCCCAACATTCCTTATCCCGGTCACTGGGCGCTATTCGGCGGTCATATCGAACCTGGGGAAACACCCGATGTGGCAGTCAAACGAGAAATTTTAGAAGAAATCGGTTATACCCTGCCGCCTTTTGTTGAATTTGGCTGTTATATAGATGAAAGAGTAGTCCGCCATGTTTTCCATGCACCACTCCTAGTGGAGATGAATGAATTGGTTTTAAATGAAGGCTGGGATATGGGATTATTGACTCCAGAAGATATTCACCAAGGTAGATGTTATTCAAAAAATGCCGACGAAGTGCGACCATTAGGGGAAATGCATCAGCGAATTATGTTGGATTTTATTGAAAAGAATCAAATGTAAATGGGGCATGGGGCATGGG
>NZ_JACKZU010000076.1:0-25355 GCF_014222165.1 Nostoc sp. 2RC | reverse complement strand
GGGGGAAAGATTTCTTCCACATCCTCCCACACCTCCCACACCTCCCACACTCCCCGCTTGCCCAATGCCCAATGCCCAATGCCCAATGCCCAATGTCCTATTTTTAAGGCAGGTCTATTAGTCATCGATGGATAGTTATTAGTATTATTAAGTAAAAAAAATTGCGTATAACTACTAGTGATTAATAAATCAAAATCCTGACTGCGTAAAGCGGGGGATGAGTTAACAACAAATTGTTAATTTCTCAGAATATTGCTCAGTATGTTTACTGTGACACCAGTATTTTCAATTTTACTGAACAGTGAATATTCTTACTTTAAACTTTCAACGGAGAAGGGGAGATTCGAACTCCCGGAACCTTTCGGTTCATCCGATTTCAAGTCGGACGCAATCGACCACTCTGCCACCTCTCCAAATAAACTGTCGAGCTACTGGCTACTGGCATTTGTCGGTTAGCACCAAAGCTGACAGATAATACTATATCTTATCACTAGGCAGGTTGCACTACTGAATGCGAATGTCTACGACACACTGGGCGATCGCTCGTACAAAATTTCCTCTGATAACACCTGAAAGTCATTCCCCACCCACACTAAGGAAGCTTGCTCAACGACACCCGCTTCTAGGGAAACCAAGGAAAAATTACGCAACTTCTGGCCGTCATTTTCCACAATCCTGGGCACAGTAGCCGCATTTAAGTAAATTGTTCCTTCTGGACTTCTAAAAATGGGCTTTCGCAGTTCTTTCTTGGTGTGGCGTAAAGTCCGGTGCATATGACCAAATGTCACCAGGGGAATGGTTTTTCCAGCAGTCAAAGCCTGAGAAATCGCCTCAGCTAAATCTGGATCGCCAAAATCGCCACCGATTGGATGCCAGTCTTTGCCGCAGGGGTCTTCTGGCCGATCGCCTAAGCCACTAGGCCCGTTATGACCAAGAAAAATAATCGTCTGGTAAGCAGCGCTTTTCACTGCTTTGACGATGCGATCGGCAGATTCTTCCAAATCTGTGACACCGTAACGTTCGCGACAAATATCCGCAAATTTCCATTCCGGGCCACCCCAAGTAAAGGGACGACCCCCCACCACAGTTAATTCCCAAGCCGGAAAATCTAATTTTCCGTAACCGACATGGGCAGGGCCTAATAAATCGAGTTGTTCCTGTACCCAGTCTTCCTTAGAACGGTCGTAGGGACACTTTTTGCGTCCCCATTCTGTAGCTGTGAACCAAGCATCGTGGTTGCCCATAACGGCTGCTTTGGGAATATCAACAGAAGCGATCGCTTTCACCACTTCCACTGACTCGTTACCAAAATCCCCAACAAACAGGACTAAATCAACACCCAAATGCTTGAGTGCGATACCATCTTCTATTTCCCATTGGTCGTGAACATCTCCAACTACAGCAATTTTTAGGGTTATCGAATGAGTTTTCTGACTGGTCATGCCACTTTCCTTGCCGTCTATCTCCAGCATAGGAAACTCAGCCGGATTTGGACATTATCTGTAAGAAATCAATCGCTCCACTATTTTTGGTAAAAACTACTATAATTAATTCAACAGGTGGCAGCCAAGAGTCCCAAGCAAATTTTTAATTGGTTGCGAAGGAACGCCGCTCTCTTCCTGGGTATTGGGATTGGAGATTGGGTAAATGTTTTTACAGGATTGGGGCGGGGTTTGAAAAAGAGTCCATAATTCTCCCAGTCCCCAGTACTCAGTCCCCAATTCCCAGTTCTACAAAACTACAAATTGCAACAAAGAGCAACCATAACTGTGTTTACGACTGCACTAGCTCAACGAGAAAAAACCCAACCGGGACAACTACCATTAGATTTGTTTAGCGCCATCGAGAGTCTGAAAAAAGAACTTAACGCGGTCATTCTGGCGCATTACTATCAAGAGCCGGATATTCAAGATATCGCAGACTTTATTGGGGATTCATTACAGCTGGCCAAAGCAGCACAAAACACCAGTGCTGATGTAATTGTCTTTGCTGGCGTTCACTTCATGGCAGAAACAGCAAAGATACTTAATCCCGATAAATTGGTACTTTTACCAGATTTGAATGCTGGTTGCTCTTTAGCAGATAGTTGCCCGCCAAAAGAGTTTGCCGCCTTTAAAGCAGCACATCCAAATCACTTGGTGGTGTCTTACATCAACTGCTCTGCCGAAATTAAGGCAATGAGCGATATTATCTGTACTAGTTCCAATGCTGTGAAAATCGTAGAGCAAATACCCAAAGAGCAACCAATTATTTTTGCTCCAGATCGCAATTTAGGGCGCTACGTTATGGAACAAACTGGACGAGACTTGGTGCTGTGGCAAGGTAGCTGTGTTGTCCATGAGACCTTTTCCGAAAAGAAAATTGTCGAGTTAAAAATTGCTCATCCCCAAGCAGAGGCGATCGCCCACCCAGAATGTGAAACTAGTGTATTGCGCCACGCCAGCTTTATCGGTTCCACAGCAGCTTTACTCAAACATTGTCAAAACAGTTCCGCCGAGGAATTTATCGTGGCAACAGAACCGGGAATCATTCACCAAATGCAAAAACTAGCTCCCCAAAAGCGCTTTATTCCCGCGCCACCGATAAATAACTGCGCTTGCAATGAATGTCCATTTATGCGGCTAAACACCCTAGAAAAGCTCTACTGGGCAATGAAAAATCGCACTCCCGAAATTACCATGTCCGAAGATATCCGTCTTGCTGCACTGCGACCAATGCAACGAATGTTGGAGATGAGTGCGTAGTTAGGAAGTTGCTACAAATTGTAGAGACGTGGTTTGATTGCGTCTCTACCAAAAATTTATTTTTTCTAACACTTGAAATTTATAAAACTTAGTGCTACTATATAAAATCGTGAGACAAATGGGTCGGTGTCCGAGTGGTTAATGGAGACGGACTGTAAATCCGTTGGCTAGCGCCTACGCTGGTTCAAATCCAGCCCGGCCCACCTCTCAAATCGATAAGTTACAATAGCTGGAGAAGACTAAAAATTTCCAGCCTTGTAAATTAAAAAAGTTATTTTTTGCCCGTGTGGCTCAGTGGTAGAGCACACCCTTGGTAAGGGTGAGGTCACGAGTTCAATCCTCGTCACGGGCTTTCCTAAAGTACTGAAAATCAACAGTTTGCAGCCACTTGCATTAATTGGCTGTACTCTACCAGTATCGCTTGAGACAGAAGTACTTGCATAGAAGTTGCATAACATTATTACTTATCAGAATGCTGCAATTTCCACCGATCTTTAGTTTTGAGCCATTCAATAATTGATGCACGCTGTTGTGAGTTTAGCAATCCTTGACTTCCTTTGTAACCCAGCTTTAAACCCTCTACTCCTGAAGCGAAAAATGTCTTCTTTCACTTGCTGATGAACCCTGATGAAACCCCAAGTATCGACTGGATGGCAACATGAGTGTATCCTTCAAGCAGCATTTTGACTGCGTTGGCGAAGCCTTGCCGAAGGCATCGCCCTTTCAACTTCTCGCTTGTCTTTGCTGTTTTCGATAAACTCTGATAGCGATCGCATCCACATTGCTACCCTGCGTACAATATTCCTAAAAATTACCCATATTCTTTTTCAGTATTTTCTCACGGATGATTTAGGATTGCTATAAAAGTTGTTTCAGTGTAGGACTGTTGGAAATATAAAGAAAATTACGAGATATGGGTATGGGTTGAAAGGGTTCAAATCCGTCTGCTTAGCTTTTGCTGCCAAACATAGTGTTTTGACTCGTTTTTTGCATAATCAAGAACAAAAGTTCTCTGTTTAAGCAAGGGTAAAAGTTTTTAGAGCTTGAGTTACACTTAAGCTTATAGTAGTGTTTTGTTTGGGACAGTTTGATGTTGACCAGTTGCCGCACACAGCCAATAAGTCTCTAATATTGCGACATTAATTTGTGAACGATTATCTTCCATGAACTGCGACATTAATGTGTGAAATACGACGTTAGTGTGTGAACGGCAACATCTAATTTGTGAATGTACAACCTAGAACCTGACACAAAAAAGTTTGGCGTTGCTGAGAGCCAGCAGTCGGATTTGAACCGACGACCTTCCGATTACAAGTCGGATGCACTACCACTGTGCTATGCTGGCAAGTCTTTTGTGGATTTTTTTTAATTAGTAACCACGATTTATTATTTTATCATAATCAACGTATTTGTCTAGAGCAATCGCTAAAAAATATTTGGTCTGGAGAATGGGAAGTAAGGAGATGAGGCAGATTGTAATAGAATTTCACCCCTCCACTCCTAAGTTTTAACTTTGAGTCGAAAAATCAGTGATTGCGATCGCGAATAATGTTGGTAAATTAATATTCATAGCAAAAGCTAATTCAAATCCTGGGCTGGACGCCAAAATATCTGGTACATTTGCTTGCATTGTACTTTTTTGACACGGCTGGGTAAAGAAACAGAATTATATAATTGTTCTTTACACATCACGAGCATGGCAGCGTTGAACGGACGAGATTTATTAAGTCTGGCGGACATCAGTCCAACAGAACTTCAAGAACTTCTGCAATTGGCAACTCAACTTAAAAGCAAACAGTTGAAATTGCAGTGTAATAAAGTGCTAGGGTTGTTGTTCTCTAAAGCTTCAACTCGCACGCGGGTAAGTTTTACTGTGGCGATGTATCAACTTGGCGGACAGGTAATCGATCTTAACCCGAATGTCACTCAAGTTAGTCGCGGGGAACCCGTGCAAGATACAGCGCGAGTCTTAGATAGATATCTCGATATTTTGGCAATTCGCACCTTTGCACAGCAGGAGTTAGAAACTTTTGCCAACTATGCCAAGATACCAGTGATTAATGCTTTGACTGATGCCGAACATCCGTGTCAAGTATTAGCTGATTTATTGACAATTCAAGAAGCTTTTGGCAGCCTAACTGGGTTAACTTTAACCTACGTAGGTGATGGAAATAATGTGGCTAATTCTTTGATGTTGGGGTGTGCTTTGGCGGGAATGAATGTCAGAATTGCTACTCCTAAAGGATTTGAGCCAGATTCTCAAATTGTAGAGCAAGCAAGAGCGATCGCTAATAATAAAACTGAAGTCTTACTCACCCACGACCCAGAATTAGCCGCAAAAGGAACTGCCGTACTTTACACTGATGTTTGGGCAAGTATGGGACAAGAAGCAGAAGCCGATAACCGCCTGCCAATTTTCCAACCTTACCAAATTTCCGAGCAGTTATTGAGTCTTGCTGACCCAGAAGCAATTGTTTTACACTGCTTACCAGCCCATCGTGGTGAAGAAATTACTGAAGCAGTTATTGAAGGTTCTCAATCACAAGTTTGGGAACAGGCAGAAAATCGCCTCCACGCCCAAAAGGCTTTGCTTGCTAGTATCTTGGGGGCAGAATGAAGGAAGTTTGGAGTTTGGAGTGAGGAGTTAGGAGTTTGGGGTTTGGAGTTTGGAGTGAGGAGTTAGGAGTTTGGGGTTTGGAGTTAAGAAGAGAGACGTGATTAACCCAAATCTTTCCAAGAGTTAGGAGTTAGGAGTTAAGAGTCAGAATGGCGACGTGCGGCTGACTCTTGACGAGTTATCAGGAAAAAATTAAGAATAAATAGGTGAAAGAAAAGAAAAAATATTCTGCCTTTTGCCTTTAATATTTTTACTTTTCTATTGCTTATAGGGAGTTTTTTGTAGTACTAATGTTCTAGAGACATTTACAATTACTCTCAAAAATTTATGGAACGTTTAACGGAAGCTCAACAAGAACTTTATGAATGGTTAGCTGAATATATCCGAACGCATCAGCATTCGCCTTCAATTCGCCAAATGATGCAAGCGATGAATTTGAAGTCACCAGCGCCAATTCAAAGTCGTTTAGAACATTTACGTACTAAAGGATATATAGAATGGACTGAAGGACAAGCAAGAACGATTAGAATTTTGCGTTCTGTGAAGCAAGGCATACCAATTTTGGGGACGATCGCTGCTGGTGGTTTAATAGAACCATTTACCGATGCTGTAGATCATTTAGACTTTTCTAATTTATCGTTACCTCCCCATACCTACGCTTTGCGGGTAGCTGGGGATAGTATGATTGAGGATTTAATTGCTGATGGCGATGTGGTATTCTTGCGTCCAGTACCAGAACCAAATCAGTTGAAAAATGGTACTATCGTCGCCGCGAGAGTTGATGGATTTGGTACAACATTAAAACGTTTTTATCGTCAAGGCGATCGCGTTACTCTCAAACCAGCAAATTCTAAGTACAATCCCATTGAAGTCAGCGCCATGCAAGTGCAGGTGCAAGGTTCCCTTATTGGTGTTTGGCGGGGTTACAACTGAGGAATAAGAAAGTGATGAGTTATGAGTGATGAGTGATGAGTTTTAAATTAGTAACTCCTAACTCCTAACTTCCAACTCTCAACTCCTAACTCCTAACTCCTAACTCCTAACTCTTAGTTTGTTTGTGCTTAACAATATGTACCTGACGGCAAATCCAGTGCGGGAACTGCCCACTTTCCGATTAAAAGTACCATTTGCAAGGGAAAGTAAGGGCAGTTATCAAACTTCGCAACCATTACCAGGATGTCCAAGGAAGCCTGCATCTTTGCAATTGCGGCAATATCAGCAAGAAGCCATCGCTAGCTGGTTTGCTAATAATGGTAGAGGGACGCTGAAAATGGCTACTGGTAGTGGTAAAACTATCACGGCATTGGCGATCGCTTGTGAATTATATCAGCAGATTAATTTACAAGTGCTGTTGGTGGTGTGTCCTTATCGCCATCTTGTCACCCAATGGGCAAGAGAATGTGAAAAATTTAATTTGCAACCGATTTTAGCTTTTGAGAATTTACGCACTTGGCAAAGTCAACTTTCGACGCAAATTTATAATCTGCGTTCCGGTTCGCAAAAGTTTGTCACGGTGATTACTACCAACTCTACTTTAATTGGAGATGGGTTTCAATCTCAACTGAAATATTTTCCGGCGAAAACTTTAATTATTGGGGATGAGGCGCATAATTTAGGCGCACCAAAGTTAGAAGAAAGTTTACCGCGTCGGGTGGGGTTGAGACTTGCTTTATCTGCCACGCCAGAAAGATATTTTGATGATTTGGGTACGCAATCTTTATTTGATTATTTTGGCCCAGTTCTCCAGCCAGAGTTTACTTTGAGAGATGCGATCGCCTGCGGTGCTTTGGTACATTATCTGTATTATCCGGTGTTAGTGGAGTTAACTGAAGCAGAGAGTATTGCTTATTTAAAGTTAACTAAAAAAATCGGGCGATGTCTGCTATATAGAGAACGAGAAAACGGACAACCAGGAGATTTTGAAGACAATGAAGATTTAAAGCCTTTATTAATGCAAAGGGCAAGGTTAATTGGTGCAGCCGAAAATAAATTAAATGCTTTACGCAATTTAATGGCAACTCGCCGCGAAACTACTCACACGCTTTTTTATTGCAGTGACGGTTCGCCGGAAGATGGGCAACGTTCATCGCTACGCCAACTCAAAGCTGTTGCCAAAATTCTCGGAGTAGAATTAGGTTACAAGGTAAGCACCTATACGGCTCAAACTTCTTTAGCAGAAAGGGAAATATTACGTCGGCAATTTGAAAGTGGCGAATTGCAAGGTTTAGTGGCAATTCGTTGTTTGGATGAAGGTGTGGATATTCCAGCAATTCAAACTGCGGTGATTTTATCAAGTTCTGGTAATCCTCGTCAGTTTATCCAGCGACGGGGAAGAGTTTTACGCCCTCATCCAGCTAAAGAACGTGCAACTATATTTGACATGATTGTTTTGCCACCAGATTTAGATAGAGAAACGATAGAAGTTGAACGGAATTTATTAAGAAAGGAGTTACGCCGCTTTGTAGAATTTGCTGATTTGGCTGATAACGCGGGCGTTGCCAGAATGAAATTACTCGATTTACAAAAGCGATATGGTTTATTGGATATTTGACATATCTGGTGACAATGAATGTAGAGACGTAGCAATGCTAAGTCTCTACAAGGGTTTTGGGTAACGCGAAATTAATTTCACCAAATGTCTAATGAATCAGATGATATTTGTATTTTTTTGTAAAAAAATTTGAGTTTAGTAGAAACAAGCATTAACTATGAAATAATAAAAATATGAATCATATTATAATGGGATATAGGCAAAATTTTTAAACCAATTTACATCCCATTGTAATATGGTTTAATTAAAACTAATCTTACCAGAAATCCATGAAAGAATAAACCATTTTTTCAAAAAAAATCAGATATCGAGATACAGTAAATTTTAATGAAAATGAAGTACACAATCGAAGTTTCAAACCCTGGTCTCAAGCCTATTGGACTTCTGAGTTCTGAATTCTGACTCCTGAATTCTGAATTCTGTTTTGTTAAAATATAAAAAAATTATTTTAGAATCCAAGATGCCACAAGAGGCGAATATCGATGAGGTGCAGGAGCCAATTACCAGCGCTCCACCCGAAGTAAAGCAAATAATTGAGCGGGTGTGGAAACTGGAAAAAAGTAGGCTAGATCGGAAAAGCAAAGGGCATATTAACGATGATATTCTAGATATTATTAAGGAAGCAGTGCAATGAAACTGACTTCAATAAAATTGTGCAATTTTCGCTCCTTTTACGGTACAACGCCAGAAATGAATCTCGCTGGAGGAGAGATTCACAACACGACGATTATTCATGGTAATAACGGTGCAGGTAAAACAAGTTTGTTGAATGCATTTACCTGGGTATTATATGAGAAATTTAGTGCGGCATTTGCATCAACAGAACAATTAGTAAATAAAAGAGCGATCGCCGAAGCCGAAAGAGGGCAAACTATAGAATGTTGGGTAGAAATTGGTTGGGAACATGATGTCACCCGCTATCGAGTTAAACGTTTTTGTCGAGTTTACAAAAACGCCAGCGAAATCGAAGCAGGTAAAACTCAATTAACCATGTGGGTGAGTGGCGACGATGGCAAATGGAATTTACCCACCCAGCCACCAGAGGATATTATTAATCAAATTTTACCAGCTAGTTTACATCAATATTTTTTCTTTGACGGCGAACGCATTGAAGAGATAGTGCGTTCTGATAAAAAAGCCGAAATCGCCGAAGCGACAAAGATTTTCTTAGGCGTAGAAATCATCGAACGTTCCATTACACATTTAAAAGGAGCCAAAAAAAGTTTAGAAACTGAATTAACAGCTATAGGTGACGCGGAAACCAAACAACTTTTACGACAGCAAGAAAAGTTAGAACGGGAAGTTGATAGTATTACTCAACGCCAAAGCGAAATTCAACAAGAATTAGAATATCAACAAACCTTTAAAAAAGAAACAAGCAACCGTTTACGAGAACTCAGTGCTGCTAAAGAACTGCAAGAAAGAAGACAGAATTTAGAATCACAGAAAGAAGCAAACCGCGAAGAACTGAGAAAAACTAGAGAAGCACTGAAAAAAGTGATTTCAGCGCGGGGTTATACAGTATTGTTATCAGACACCACAAGCCAATTTCGCAAAATTCTAGATGATTTTAAGCAGCGTGGTGAATTAACTTCGGGAATTTCGCGGGAATTTATCAATGAATTACTCAAATCTAAACGTTGCATTTGTGGTGTAGACTTAAATGCAGGGACTCATCACCATAACAACGTGCAAATCTGGCTAGAACGAGCAGGCTCATCGACAGTAGAAGAAACTGCAATTCGTATGAGTGCCCAAGTAGATGAAATTGATAAGCAAGCAATAGCATTTTGGGAAGAAGTTGACCGAGAACAAGTGAGAATTGAACAGTTAAGGCAAACAATATCCCAACTGGAAATTGAATTAGATAGTATTCAAGAACGATTACGCAAAGATGCTAACGAAGAAATTAGCAGTTTACAAAAACGCCTAGACGAAATTGAAGCGAAAATTGATGAATTAAATCGAGAACAAGGTGCAAATCAACAGCGAATTGCTCAACTACAAACAGAAATTGATGCTTTGAGTAAACAAATAGGCAAACAGAAATTGAATGAAGCTAAACAAGTTTTAGCACAACGGCGTATCAATGCTACCCAAGATGCCATTGAACGGTTAACAGAAGTCAAAAATCGTCAAGAAAAACAATTTCGTTTGCAACTTGAAAAACGAGTCCAAGAAATATTCGCAGAAATTTCTGTTGCACCATATATCCCCAAAATCAGCGATAAATATGAATTGACACTGATAGAAAATACAGCAGGTATTGAAGCGCCAGTTGCAGCTTCCACAGGCGAAAATCAAATTCTGAGTTTGTCCTTTATTGCCAGTATCATTGATAGAGTGCGGGAGTGGAGCGAAAAGCGAAAAATGATGATGCTTCCCGATAGTAGTACCTTCCCAATTGTTATGGATTCGCCATTTGGTAGTTTAGATGAAATTTCCCGACGACACATTGCCAAGACAATTCCGAAATTAGCGAATCAATTAATAGTGTTAGTCACCAAGACTCAATGGCGGGGTGAAGTAGAAGAGGAAATCGCAGATAGAATTGGTAGAGAATATGTGCTGACTTATTATTCTTCCAAACCAGATTGCGAGCAAGATTATATTGAATTGGCTGGCGAAAGATATCCTTTGGTGAAACAAAGTCCCAACGAATTTGAATATACTGAAATTATGGTGGTTGAGCGTAATTTTTAAAGGATGAAGTTATGGTTGCGAGTCCAGACAAAAAGTATATGACTCCTCAGGAATATCTGGAATGGGAAGAACATCAAGATATGAAATACGAATATATCAATGGTGAAGTCTTCGCCATGACTGGGGGTACAATTCCTCATACTACTATCGCTCTAAATTTAGCTTCAGCATTCAAAAGTCAACTCCGAGGAAGTCCATGTCGCGCCTTTATGGCAGATGCAAAAGTAGGAATAACTGAAAACGGGCCGTTTCACTACCCGGATGTTGTAGTGAGTTGTGATGAAAGAGACAAACGAGCGATTCAATTTCTTCAGTATCCTTGTCTAATTGTCGAAGTCCTCTCTCCCAGTACAGAAGCTTACGATAGAGGTAAAAAATTTATTCAATATCGCCACATCCAAACTTTACAAGAATATGTACTGATTGATGCTGAAAAGATAAGTTTAGATTGCTTCCGGCTAAATGATAGAGGAATTTGGGAATTACATCCCTATGAAGAGGGGGATGAAGTTCATTTAACTAGCGTTGATTTTCACTTTCCCATATCTTTAGTTTACGAAGACGTTGAGTTTGAAATCTAAGTTTTGGAGAAATGAAGTATAAATTAATTGCCCAGTAACAAACGCTCAACACAAGTACAATTATATTTAACATAATTTGTCGCTTTGTATAAGCGATCGCCATCATCATGAGCAGAGCCAAAATTCTCGACCCAGCCGAGAGTTATACCTTCAGCAAATATGCTGAATTAGCCTACGATAGCGCTGATATCCTAGCTGAATTTGGTGTTACCCTCAACAATACCTCACTCCAACTCCCACAACAGTTACCAATAGATCCCGAACCATTGAGAACAGAACTGCAAGAAAATCTCACTTTGGTAGATCCTGTTTCCGAAATGGCTAGACGCGAAGCACTGATATTTCCAATTCTCAAAACAGTTTGCAAATTCATTCAAGTACCACTCAAAATTGAATATCCTGTAAAAGTCAGCAATTGGCTTAAAGGCAGTTTTGATTATTTCATTCCTACCCCGCAAAATTTATTAGTAATTGAAGCTAAAAATGCAGATTTGGCTAGAGGTTTTACCCAGTTAGCAGTAGAATTAATTGCCCTAGATCGATGGACTGATTCAACAGTTCCCATGCTTTATGGTACCGTCACAACAGGGGATACCTGGAAATTTGGAATTTTTCACCGCAAAAAAAAAATAATTGACAAAGATATCAATACATACGCAATTCCTAGCGATTTGAATTTAGTACTTTCTGCTCTCTTTGGTATTGGTTTGAGCTAGGTGAAAAATCAGATTCAGAATACAGAAGATTTTTTTGTGGGAGCGATCGCTGCTATTTTGGTATAAAAGAGTGTCGAGGCGTAGGCAACGCTTCTAGGTTTCGGTTATTATGACAACACAGTAGATATTGAAGTCATGGCTGCGAATAGAATCAAAGTTGCTAAAGATAAGGCCGAGTTAGTCAAATCCTTAGTCACATCAAAAGACACAACAGGGCCTTTTCAAACTTATGTAGAAGTAATGGTATTTGCCGCTGCTTTAGGCGTTAGATATAAAAAGCGTATACCTTTAGGCGAGACTACCAAAAGAGAACCTTCTCCCATTCCCCAAGAAAACTTTGTCTCATTGGGACATGAACTAATAATTAAATTATTGGGAATTAATGAAACACAAGATATAGAAATTATTTCTTCACAAGAAGAAGAATATGAAGATAAACGCACCCAAATTTTTGAAGAATATGCTAACGGAGGTCTAGAAATTTTACAAAGTGAATTACGCGGAGCTGTAGATTATTCAGAGCGCATTCTTTTATTTTTAATTGCTGAAAAAGATAATCAAGAATCGCTAGTTGAAGAATTTGACCTGAGCAGATTTTTAAGTTAATTTTTGAAATATCATAAAAATTGATGAAAACTTTAGATTATTACTATAAATCTTTTTTTCAATTAAATGTAAGTAGTAGTCGTCAGCGTGGTAATGCTCACTATAAACCAATATTGGTTTTAACTGTCATTGATTTGATTATGCGAGGAGTTATTAATGATAATCGAATTCCAGTTTCAGAAGAATTAATTCAAACATTTGAGAGATACTGGAGTATTTTAGGTTCTAAATCTTATCAAGGTGGTTTGCACTATCCATTCTTTCATTTACAAAATGAGGGATTTTGGCACTTAGTATTTAAGTCAGAATTTAAGGGTCTACAGCCAAAAACAACTAACAAACTAAAAGAGGCTGTTGAATATGCTTATCTTGATAACGAACTATTTAATTTTTTTCAAGATGAATCTTCAAGGGAAGAATTAATTGATTCATTAGTAACAACTTTTTTTGCAGAACAGCAAGACGAATTTGAAGATATTTGGCAAATTAACGAATCTTTTGAAGAAGATGATTTACCTACAGAAAAATTAGCTGCTTCAACTAACTTAGATAATAATCCAAGATGGGGTATTAGAAAGGCAGTAATTAGAAATGCATTTTTTAGAAAAACTATTGTTCGTGTATACGATTCCCAATGTGCTTTTTGTGGCATTAGAGTCACTAAAGCCGTAAATCAAAATATTGTAGATGGCGCACATATCAAGCCATTCGCACAATTTTATGACAGCAGAATTCATAATGGTATTGCTCTTTGCAAAAATCACCATTGGGCTTTTGACCGTGGTTGGTTTACTGCTGATGAGCAGTATAAAATTATTGTTAGTAAAAAACTAGAAGAAATATCTCCCTACACTAAACCCATGAAAGATTTTCATGGCGAAACCTTACTGCTACCAAATAAAGAGCAATACTTTCCAGAATTAGAAGCCCTCCAATGGCATCGGCAAAATATATTTCAAGGGTAATTACAACACAGGCGGAAGTCCCACTTCTTTTAGTTCCACAAATTCACCATCAAAACCAATTGTTTTATTTTCCACAGTCCTAGCATTAGCTAAAGCCTTACGCAGTTCAGCACGTTCCATTGAATCTTCAATTCCGCCAAGGATGTAAATTAATAACTTTGTCGCTAATTCTTTTCCAGAAACCTGCACTCGCTTTTTATTAGGGTCATACAAAACCCCATACCAAAGAGACTGAGGATATTCCATCCCAGCAAAACCACCTTGCTGGTCAAACTTTCGCAACTTCTTAAAAATACTGGTTAGAGAAAAACCTTTTTTAAAGACTAAAAATCCTAAAGCTTGTGCTAAAGCAACTTGCGCTACAGGACGGAAAAGTATATTTGCTTCGCCACCGCCCTTTTCAAAGCTAAACCTCCGCAAAACAGGCGTGTCTTCATGTTCCAAAATTTTATAACTAGGCAAATTAGCCAAGTTATCAAAAAGCTTTTTAAATTCCTCAATTCCTTCCTCAATTTCTTCGTTTTCTGGGCGCATGGGAATTAAACCTTTTTCCAATGGTTTCCAGTGTGGGAATTTTTGACCTAAATATCGCTCAGACATATCTTGTAGTGCTTGCAGTGTCGTCAAAACTGTAGAGTTTGCCGCTACAGTTGCACTATTCCAATTAACACGCGGGTTACGATTTAGACGTTGTTCTAAAAGTGGATGAGTCACTGCAATTTTTCTAGCCACAATAGAAAAACCATCATCTTCATTTAACTGTGCTAACTGACCTTTAGTTAAAGGCGCAGCCATCAGGTTGACATGGACAAAAATCGACCTTACCCTTCTTCTAGCTTGGTTGCGAGTCTCCCCAGCGTTAACTGCACAAATGAACTCAATACCAATTTTTTCTTTAGGTAAGCTTTGTAAATAAGCAGGATCTACTTGATATTGCTCTATCAAATCTGACACTGTAATAAAACTATCATCAGCAGTTTTATCCTTTTTATATCGCTGGAGTTTGCCAGTTTTAATTAACTCGATTAAACCTTGAACTCCCATCAGTCGATGTTGACCATCTAGCGCATAAATGGTTACATTTTCTTCAGAAACATTGAGTAAGCCGACCTTACCATCTTTATCTAGTGGTGTAAAATCTGTAGTAGATTTTGTGGCGCGTTCTTCACTGTCCCACTCAGATGCTTTAGGGTTATCTACCCAACGTTGATTAATTACTACTAGCACTGCTGGAAACTTATGATTTTTTCTAGCAGCCAAATACTGAACTAAGGGTGCTTGACGCGACCAGTCAACGGGGCGTTGTTGAATTTCATCAATACTATCCGCATCAATTTCGATATTATCTGTTTCTGGATTGTACTTTTTTTGTAGCAGAGGTAAACCAGAGGCGAAATGAACTCGCCCTGCAAACCATTCTAGGGTGACGGAACCAACATAAGCTTCACTTCCACCCATCTCAGTTTTTTGAACGAGAATTTGGTCTTTCTTTTCTAAAAATTTCTGCAAAAGTAAAGCTAGTACCTCTTTTTCTTTGTTTTCTCTCTCTAGGTACTCTCTAGCAATATCAGCAGTTAGGTCAGATGCGATGTCACTCATATTAATTTTTAAAAACTTACTCTTGTGAGGTAGCTATATTGTCCAAAAAGTTAGATACTAATACATTAGTTTTTAAAAACTTTTTGGGAACCCGCGCATTCCATACGCTGGGGTAAAAAAAGCGGTAACGCCCAAACGTCCAGAGGTAGGAAGCAATGACTGAAGCACAACAATCAGAAAATAAAGGTCAGCAGACACGTACTGTAGCAGAGTTGGTAGAGTATATCCAAGTTCTGACCACTGAAATTCAAGAATTGTATTGTTTAGATGCAATCCCTTGGGTTGTTGGTTATTCGGGCGGCAAGGACAGCACGGCGACTTTACAGCTTGTTTGGAATGCGATACTGGGACTTCCACCAGAAAAGCGAACTAAGCCAATTCATGTCATTACGACTGATACAGGTGTAGAAAATCCTTATGTAGCTGCTTGGGTACGCAACTCACTAGAGCAAATGAAAATAGCTGCTCAAGAACAAAACATGCCAATAGAACCGCATTTATTACAACCAGAGATTAAACAAACATACTGGGTAGGTTTAATTGGCAAAGGCTACCCAGCACCACGTCATAAATTCCGTTGGTGTACTGGACGATTGAAAATTGACCCTTCTAACCTTTTTATTCGTAATGTTATCAGAGCTAGTGGCGAAACAATTGTTTTATTAGGAACTCGCAAAACTGAAAGTGTCAATCGTGCTGCTATCATGTCAAAACGTGAAGTAGGTAGAGTACGCGAACGCCTAAGTCCTCATCCTAGCCTTGTTAACTCATTGCTTTATACTCCTATTGAAGATTGGCGAACTGATGAAGTTTGGCTGTATTTAATGCAATGGGATAATCCTTGGGGATACAGCAACAAAGATTTATTTGCTATGTATCGAGGTGCAACAGCAGATAATGAATGTCCTTTAGTTGTTGATACTTCTACCCCTAGTTGTGGTAGCTCTCGTTTTGGATGCTGGGTCTGTACGCTAGTTAATAGTGATAGGTCTATGCAAGCGATGATTCAAAATGATGAGGA
Source organism: Nostoc sp. 2RC (assembly GCF_014222165.1). NCBI lineage: Bacteria > Bacillati > Cyanobacteriota > Cyanophyceae > Nostocales > Nostocaceae > Nostoc > Nostoc sp. 2RC. Next base: position 9,252 of record NZ_JACKZU010000076.1, on the reverse strand, counting down.
AAAAGAATGGTTACAACCTTTAATTGATATTCGTTTAGAGGAATTAGATATTGATAACGACCGTGAGAAACGAGACTTCCGCCGCATTTGGGGAGAAGTACAACTATTTGAGCGTAACTTAGATGGAGAAATTTCTATTGAACCAATACCAGGCCCTTACGTTAAATATTGGCGGGAACATTTGTTAAGACGACTTTTAGAAGCGCAAACAACAATTCGTCAAACAGCACCAGAAAATATGCGCGATATTAACCTCATTTCTATCGAAGAATTGAGTGAAATTCGCCGTATTTGGTTAGAAGAAAAACACGAGTTTGACGATAGTTTACCCCGCATTTATCAAGAAGTCACAGGTGAAGAATTTAAAGACCCGCGTCCAGGTGCAGACCTTAGCTTATTAGGTAGCGATGAATGGGCTGTGTTAGAAGAAGTCTGTGCAGATGATGAAATGCACTTAGAACTGATGGCGAAACTTTTAGACACAGAACGCCAATTTCGGAAAATGTCGCGTCGTATAGGAATTTACGAAAGTTTAGAAAAATGCTTTACTACCAGTTCTCGTTCTAAAGATGAAGCAGTGAAAAATGCTCACCTAAAACGAGATTTGAAAACAGCAGTAGAACAAGGTGATATTGAAAAAGTCAAGCAATTAACTTTAGCAGATTTTGTTGCGCCAGAGGAACAAACCAGTACACCCGATATACAAAATGACACAACAAATACTACAAAATCTGCTGACAATGACAAGACTTGGGCAAATGTGAAATTTAAAAATAAACAGGCAAAGTCCTAAGCTTGCTCATTATCCTCATCAGCATCTCCCAAGTACAGCCTGATAAAATCTTCTGCTGCGGCGGGATTAATTTTCTTGAGTGCGTCACGAATTTCTAACAGCGTATCAGCAACAGGATCTCTAATTTCATTCACCCAACGGTGAACATTTGGCCGTCCCGTTCCCATTGTCACTGCTAATTTGTTTTGGCTGATACCGTAAATTTCTAAGACCTGCTTCAGTGCTTTTCCTGCTTTCCCCATACCTTTGATTGTGTCAAAGGCTTTTAACAGAGTAAATGTTACCCATCGGTAACTAAAGGTGTAAGATAGTGTTGTTGCCAATAGGTAACAACACAGCTTACAACAAACAGGTAAATTCCAATGACTCAAAGCTTTGTAGCTACAACTTTTCAAACCACTGCGCCGCTTGTTTCCACCAACGACTCTACAGAAACAACACCAGATAGAGAGTCTGTAAAAGTAGTAATTTATGGTTCTAAAAGAGGTGTTAACAATACAATTCTGACTTTATACAAACTTGGTTTCGCCGAACTTAACGAGTGGAGTCCTTTATTACCTAGTTCTAACTCTGGTGAAGTTATGAGTATTTTAACTAGGCACATTGTGACTACTTAAGTTAAAAATATACCTGGCGATTAGAAATCGCGGCTACACAAACAAAACCCGCCTGCGCGGGTTAAGAAAAATAAATTTTATCTTATCTTAGTCCGCGAAGGTGGACTTTGCCTGTGTAGCCGCGAATTCCATTCGCCCAAAATAATTTTCGCCCCATATTGTATCTATAAAGACAAATGTTATTTCTCGAACTCGTATTACAAAATTTTGGCCCTTACTCTGGCAGACAAGTAATTAATCTTGACCCAAGAACTGAGGAAAATCCTCGCCCAATTCTCTTATTAGGCGGTATGAATGGCGGGGGTAAAACTACTCTCATGGATGCTATTCGTCTTGCCCTATATGGACAACGCGCCCAATGCTCAACGCGTGGTAATCTGAGCTATAGTGATTTTTTAAATCAATGTGTTAATAGTAAAGCTAACCCTGCTGAAAAGACCCGAATTGAGTTACTATTTGAACACGTTGAAGACGATAAGCCAGTTAGATATCGTATTGTACGCTATTGGGAAAAAAATCCTAAAGATGGTAAAGATACATTAGGAATTTTAGGGGATGATGATACTTGGCCAGAGTCTTTAGTGAAGATTTGGGACGATTATATAGAAAATCTTCTACCATTAGGTATTTCCAATTTATTCTTATTTGATGGGGAACAAGTTAAAGAACTGGCAGAACAAGAAACACCACCGCAGATGGTTATTGAAGCTATTCGCGGACTTTTAGGGCTAGAATTAGCAGATAAATTGGCTGTTGATTTGGAGGTTTTAGTCAACCGTAAGCGTAAAGAAATGGCTGATACCAAAGATTTAGCCAACCTAGAAGAAATTGAAACCAGGTTATTACAACAGCAAGAAGATTATCAAATAACGGAACAGAAATTAGCTATTTTCAAAAATCAAGTTGAAGAATTAGAAGTTATACAGCGGGAAGCTTTAGATAAATTCGTATCTGAGGGTGGTAAAATTGCCGCAGAACGCAGTCAGTTGGAAGAAAAACAAAAAGAAAAAACTACGGCGTTAGAAACAATTAGACAGTCATTATGTGAATTAGCCTCTGATATTTTACCTTTAGCGTTAATTCCTAATTTATTCAATCAGGTAGAAGTACAGGGAGCAAATGAATTTCGCAATCAGCAGGTACAACTTGCGAGAGATGTTTTGCTTGAGCGAGATAAACGCTTACTTGAATGGCTAAGTCAGTTAGCGATCGCTTCAACACAACTCGACAAAATTCAATCATTTCTAGCCGAAGATATAGATAATTTATATGCGAATTCGCTCCAAGCCGAAGCACCTTGGTTATTAGCTGATGAGGAAAGTTTGAGTCAACTAGATAATGTGAGATATCATTTACAGAATGCTCGTAATTTAGCAAAACAAAAGTTAAGTAATCTCAAGAATCTGGAAGAAGAAATCATTACCTTAGAAAGACAAGTGCAAACAGCAGCAGAACCAGAAGCTTATCAAAAGCTACGGGATGCTGTGGACGCAGCACAAAATCAAGTTATCCAAGCTAAAGCAAATTACGAAACAACTCGGCAAAAGTTAGCGACATTAACGGATGCAATTGAAATCACCAAAAAAGAATTAAAAGATTATACTGACAAAAATATAGACCATAAAAATAGGGAACATATCATTACCTCAGCTTCTAAAGTTCAAGAAACACTTAAGGTTTTTCGAGAAAAATTAACACTACGAAAACTCAATAAATTAGAGGAAGAAGTGAAGAATTGTTTCCTCTATCTACTGCATAAATCCGACTTAGTATTTCGCATCGCTATTGATACTAAAACCTTTGCCTTATCTTTGTTCGATTTCGATGGGAAACCAGTTCCCAAACATCGCCTTTCGGCTGGAGAAAAACAACTCCTAGCGATCGCTTTTCTCTGGGGACTCGCCAAAGTCTCTGGACTGCGCTTACCTGTAGCCATCGACACACCCCTCGGTAGACTGGACTCCTCCCACCGCAACAACTTAGTAGAAAAATACTTCCCCGCCGCTAGCCATCAAGTAATTCTGCTTTCTACTGATACCGAAATCGGTAACAAAGAAGTGGAAACATTAAGGAAAAATGAAGCGATCGCCCGCGAATACCTTTTAAAATACGACTCCGTTACTCGCCAAACAACAGTACTAGAAAATCAATATTTTTGGTAGGAGATATCGAGACTAAATAAAATCACTATTTTATTTAGCCTGGATATTTACAATATATGTAATGAACCTCGGAAAATAGATAGGTAGTTATGGATTCACCATATTTACTAAAAATAGAGCGCGAACTAAATAATTTTTCATTAGAACAACTCGAATGTTGAACTATCTGCTGGCCGTGAAATCAGTCGCAATTCAGGGCTTTCCATTAATTAATATTCCTTGGCGAAAACTTAAGTCATACTCTTAGTTTTCTCAACCGTATGATTCATGTATCACTATTTATAAACACTATGGAATCCCCAATGGAAAGAATTAAACTTTCCCAAACAGCCAAAGACCAACTTAGCAAACTTAAGCGCAGTACCAAAATCGACCAATGGAATATCCTCTGTCGTTGGGCGTTTTGTCGTTCCCTCGCAGAACCAACTCCACCCTCCCCCGTCCCAATTCCCCAAGATAGCAACGTTGAAATGACTTGGCGTGTCTTTGGTGGTGAAATGTCCGATCTTCTCCTCCTCGCCCTCAAGCAACGCTGTCACAATGATGGCTATGATACCGATAAAGAAACCCTCGCCACCCAATTCCGCCTACACTTACATCGCGGTATCGGTTATTTAGCAGGCGATCAAAATATCAAGAAAATTGAAGATTTAATAGAACTAGCCATCAAAGATTGAAAGGATATTAGTTAACTGTTAACCATACCAATTTTAGATTTTAGATTTTAGATTTTAGATTATTTCGGTTCATGCCCTGCTCCTTGTGGGCAAAACAAATCCAAAATCCAAGATTTAAAATCGTCAAGCCCCTACCCAGAGCAATCTGTTTCAATCCAAAATCCAAAATTTAAAATCCAAAATCGATTGACTGTTAACTGATATTATGCCTGAAGCTTTAGAAATCGATCGCCATCGAGCTGCGATCGCTCGCAATGATATCTCCCGCCCGGTGCGATTAGCAATTGAATGGGCAATTCTGCATCAAAATACCACTTTTTTTGACTACGGTTGCGGCTACGGTGGTGATGTGCAGCGAGTAGCAAATCTGGGCTACACCAGTGCAGGTTGGGATCCTTACTACTATCCTGATGTCCCACACACTCCCGCCGATGTCGTCAATTTGGGTTATGTCCTCAACGTCATCGAAGATGCACAGGAACGCCGCCAAAGTCTCATCCAAGCTTGGGAACTCGCACAGCAAGTTTTAATTGTCGCTGCTCAAGTGTTAGTTAATGCCCCCAGTAAAACCCAAGTGGCTTACAACGATGGCATTGTCACCCGCCGCAATACTTTTCAGAAATATTACGAACAAGAAGAACTCAAAACTTATATTGATGAAGTCCTCAATGTGGATGCGGTACCTGTAGCGCTTGGTGTGTACTTTGTTTTTCGAGATGAAGCCCAAAAAGAAAGTTACAAAGCTATCCGCTTCTTTTCTACTTCTTCTACACCGCGAGTCCGTATTCCTACCAAGCGGTTTGAAGATTACCAAGAACAGCTACAACCACTCATGGCTTTTTTTACTAAGCGCGGTAGGTTGCCTGTAAAAGGCGAATTGGAAAACGAACAACAACTACTAACAGAATTTGGTAACTTCCGCCGTGCCTTTGGCGTAGTTTTGCAAGCCACCGACGAAGCAGAATGGGATGCGATCGCTTATCGTCGTTCTCTAGATATCCAAGTATATCTCGCCCTCACCCACTTCGATCGCCGCCCTGCATGGCAGAAGCTATCACCCGAAATGCGTCACGACATCAAAGCTTTTTTTAGTAGCTACGAAGAAGCCTGCCAAGTCGCCGACCAAAAGCTTTTCAGTTTAGGCAAAACTGGAGTGATTCAAACTGCTTGCGAAAAAAGCAAAATTGGTAAACACACGCGTGGTGCCCTTTACGTCCATGTTTCGGCCCTTGCAGCCCTCGATCCTTTGCTGCGAATTTACGAAGGCTGCGCTAGCCGTACCATTGGCCGTGTAGATGGAGCCACGTTGATAAAATATCACATTGAACAGCCGCAAATATCCTATCTTTTTTACCCAGAATTTGATACCAATCCCCATCCAGCTTTACAAGCAAGTATAGGTATTGACTTAAAAACCCTGGCTGTTACTCACCGAGAATATCAAACTAGAGCCAATCCGCCAATTTTGCACCGAAAAGAGACATTTGTTACCACTACATACCCACGTTACGGAGAATTTGCTCAACTCACCCAACAAGAAGAAGAATTAGGATTGCTCAAAGCCAAAAGCGATATCGGTACTCGTGAAGGTTGGGAAAAATGCCTTGCTGCACACAAAGTAGAAATCAGGGGACATCAGGTTTATCCAATTGCCGAAAGTTAATCATCAACCATCTGTCTTCTGAATTGGCAGTTCCTTAACCCAAGTCTATTGCGCTATAAAGGTATCCTGAATTTCGATTTAGACCAAGTAAATCTTGGTGAGTTGGTGTGCTTGCAGGAAACAGAGAGAATTTCTGCTGCTGCCATCGCCCAAATTCTTATAAGTATTACTTTAAATGATACATTTATTCATTGCCTTGTTGTACTTTATCCAAACTCCAATTACCATGACTGAAATTTCCTCAAAAGAGGCAAAAATTTGAAACTATGAGGGAAATTAAATCACTGCTGCAAGTTTTCGGTAGTCGCAAGATGGCGACTTTATTATTTTTAGGCTTTGCATCGGGTTTACCTTTATTGTTAATCGGTAACACCTTGAAGGCTTGGATGACCGTTGAAAAGGTAGATTTAGCTGCTATTGGCTGGTTTAGCCTTGCTGGGTTGCCTTATTCATTGAAGTTTCTCTGGTCGCCGTTAGTAGACAGGTTTAGCCTACCAGTTTTGGGACGACGACGGGGTTGGTTAATTTTGACACAAATATGTTTGGTAATCGCCATCGCCGTTATGGCCTTTCAACAACCCAAACAAGCATTACAGCTTTTAGCCATCAACGCCATAGTCATTGCTTTTATCAGTGCAACTCAAGATATCGCCAGTGATGCTTACCGCACCGACATTTTAGAAAAACTCGAAATGGGGGCTGGTGCAGCGGTTTTTATCTTAGGTTATCGCATTGCCTTGTTAGTGGCAGGGGCTTTAGCCTTGATACTTGCCGATAAAATGCCTTGGTCTTCAGTTTATTTATTAATGGCACTCATAATGTCCATTGGTATTTTTGCCACTTTGTTAGCACCAGAACCCAAGGAAATTAGCCCTCCGGCTTCTTTAGCTGATGCTGTAATTTTACCTTTTGGTGAATTTTTTGGGCGTCAAGGTATCTTCTACGCTATTTTAATTCTTGTGTTCATTACCCTATATAAACTGGGTGATGCTTTGCTCAGCAATATGACCACGCCGTTTTTGCTGCAAACAGGTTTCACCAAAACCGATATTGGAGCAATTCAAGTCGGTATGGGATTAATTGCAACCATTGTCGGTGCCTTAGCAGGTGGTTCAATTTTGAGTACTATAGGCATCAATCGATCGCTTTGGGTTTTTGGTATTCTACAAGCAGTAAGTAATTTAGCTTACTTTTTTCTCGCATATATCGGTAAAAATTACCAAGCTATGGTACTTGCCATCAACATAGAACAATTTTGTGGTGGATTGGGGACAGCAGCCTTTGTTGCCTTTTTGATGAGTCTTTGTAACCAGAGGTTTTCCGCAACTCAATATGCTTTGCTTTCTAGCTTAATGGCTGTCAGCCGGGATATTCTCGCAGCACCAGGAGGAGCGATCGCTCAAAGCACTGGTTGGCCTATATTTTTCTTAATCACCATCGCCGCCGCTATCCCCGGACTACTTTTATTGCCAGTATTTGCCCCTTGGAACCCTCAACCAGCGGCAGTATCCAGACCAGGAATTGACGATGAAGAAGAGGACTTATGGGGAATCAAGTAGTTATTGCTGTCGGCACATTCATCCTCTTGCTTACTGGTTTATTACTTGGGTATGTTCTCTCGCAGTTAGTTTTAGGATTTCTAGCCTTTAACCTCTTAACTTTTTTTGGAACCCTCAGCTTAATTTTAATTTTTGGTACGCTTTATTACGTTTTATTTTGGCAATTGCGGAGAGAGCAGTCTCAGCCATCATCACTGGAACGCCCGATATCAAACCAAACAACAGAAGATGTATCTGATAGCTATCTGAAAAACAGATTAATTGCCAGATTATCCGGCGATACCGCCGCTGCTGAAAGGTTAATTGAACAGGCAAGAGAAACTTATCCTGGAATGCCGGAAAATTGGTATTGCGAAAGAGTGCTTGATGACTTAGAGGGCGATCGATAATGGGGAATGGGGTATGGGGAAAAGGTTAAAGGGAAAAGGGAAAAGGGAAAAGGGGAGATGGAAAGATGGGGGAGTGTGGGGAGTGTGGGGAGTGTGGGGGGAAAGATTTCTTCCACATCCTCCCACACCTCCCACACCTCCCACACTCCCCGCTTGCCCAATGCCCAATGCCCTATTTTTAAGCTAGGTCTATTCACCACTGTCCAGAATTATCTTCTCGTTGTAAACCAATTAACTGTCGGCGCTTCCAAGCATAATGAAGAATATTAATTCCCAGTTCTTGAGCTATACGAATGGTTAATCTGGGTAAACTCAAATCTCTATCTAATCCCCAAGCAGTTGCTAAATCACCAATTACTAAAATAATTCCTCCACCCATTAAAAGTTTAATCTGCTGTTGATTCACCAATGGCAGTGCCGCAAATAAGAAAGGTTTTGTTCTTAAAGGATGACTGCGTTGTAATTCTTCTAATGGTCTTAAAGGACTCTCTAATTGTTGTGCTAATGCTTGAGTACTATCAATCAAAGCATTAGCATTTGTTGGTGCATCAACTAAAAGTACGCCACCTAAATTTAGATAATTTCTCAAGGATTCAAATTCGAGACTATTTAAAGATAAAGCTTGCTCGCCAGTGAGATAAAGTAGGTCATAATCTTGGATATTTTCTGATAAAGAAATTTGACCTGGTTCATCTGCTCCCCGCAAGCTGGGATATAAGGATTCTACCGCTTGTAATAAGTATGAAAGATTGAAAAAATTACGCGCACATTCAGGATCGCTATGATTTGTCTGGGCAATGCTTACCAGTGCTTGGGGACGCATTTGTGCTTGGCGGCGATAACGCAAATCAATGTTGTTATACCCAGGGAAAAAAGCATCCGCAGGTTGGGTAATGTCAGTATGTCCTGGTTGTAGGAGAATGCGACATATTTCAATTTCTGAACTGATTGGCGTTGAATTTCTTTGGTCAATTCGATAGGTTTCTTGCACAATATCTCTTTGCTGTGCGCGTCGCAATTCATCAGGATCTACATAGCTAACTACTAAATAAATTGTGATTGGTTCTGAAGTTGCTACTTCTATATCAATGGGAAAATCATAGGAAGTGGGTACAATAATTAAATTACCTGCTAAATCAATGGCGATACCTGGTTGAATTTGTACCCAACGTCCATCTCGATATCTAGCTTCTACTTGGCTGGGTGCGGGTATATCTCGCACACCCAAACCGCAGACAATTCCTGGTTGATTTAAACTTTGATATTGGGCATTTTGCCGCAGCCGATGATAATCGTGAGCTGCTCGCCAGCGTTCGGCATTAATTAGTAATCCGTCTGCGGCTTGTAGGCGTTCAAAGGATTTAATTGGTGGGGGTGGGAAGGGGTGAGACA
>NZ_JACKZU010000730.1:0-1093 GCF_014222165.1 Nostoc sp. 2RC | reverse complement strand
GGGGAAAGGGGAAATATCAAACCTTTCCCCCTTTCCCCTTCTGCTGTTCCCGACTTCTTCAAGAAGTCGGGGTTCTTAGTCGTCAGTATCCATTGAAAATCGCTGGATATTAACCCAAATCAAAAAGCAAGATTTCGCCGCCGACATTGGTGCCAATTTCTAGCTGTTCTTCGCCGTTGATTTGTACGCCATCACCGGCTCTAAGTTCTTCACCGTTCAAGGTAACTATACCTTGGGCTACTTGTAACCAGGCGTAGCGACCAGGTTTGACGTGATAATTAACAACATCACCTTGTTCTAAAACAGAGGCGTATAAATCAACATCTTGGTGAATCGTCACAGCACCATCGCGCCCATCTTTAGCAGCAATTAAGCGTAATTGACCGCGCTTTTCTTCGATGGGAAAAGCTTTTTGTTCGTATCTTGGTGTCAAACCTTCTTCGTCAGGAAGAATCCAGATTTGTAGTAGGTGCAGTGGTTCAGTGGGGGAAGGATTAAACTCGCTGTGGCTGATTCCAGTACCAGCGCTCATGATTTGGGCATCGCCAGGACGAATTACTGAGCCTGTACCCAAGCTGTCTTTATGTTCTACAGCACCTTCTAAGACGTAGGTGAGAATTTCCATATCCCGATGACCGTGGGTAGGAAATCCAGCCCCTGGGGCGATGCGGTCGTCGTTGATGACTCGCAGAGAACGAAATCCCATACGGTTGGGATCGTAAAAACTACCAAAGGAAAATGTGTGATAACTATCCAGCCAGCCTGTTTGAGCGTGACCGCGGGCATTGCGATCGTGAATTAGATGAGTGATTGTGTTTTTAGACATAGATTTACTCCGTTGTTAATTGTTTTTAGCTAAGAATTTAGAATTGGCTACGTCCTGCTGCGCTAACAGATTGAGAATTCTGAATTGATAAGGGTTGCATAACAAAAATTATGAATAATTTTTATTTACTCAACCTAATTTTCAACTATTTAAATAGTAAAGTATATACATATAAATGAAAAGTACGCACTTAAAAGTGCCATAGTTACCAAAAAGATACTATGAAATTTTAGAGTTATTTTTAATTCAATACGGTTGTTTTATTAC
>NZ_JACKZU010000729.1:0-1098 GCF_014222165.1 Nostoc sp. 2RC | reverse complement strand
CCCCGATATTTCCCCTTTCTAGTGATAGATAGATATTTAATTAAAAAATCAGGAGATTCAAAATGGAACAATTATTTTTACTCGTCTTTTTAGCCCTTGGCGGTTCTGCTGTAGCGGGGTCTGTGAAAGTTGTAAATCAAGGTAATGAAGCTTTGGTGGAAAGGTTGGGTAGTTATAACAAAAAGCTAGAACCTGGTTTGAATTTTGTTATTCCTTTTGTAGATAAAATTGTTTACAAAGAAACTATCCGCGAAAAAGTTCTAGATATTCCTCCCCAAAAATGCATCACCCGCGACAACGTGAGCATTGAAGTAGATGCTGTGGTTTATTGGCGCATCGTGGATATGGAAAAAGCCTGGTATAAAGTGGAAAATCTCCAGTCGGCGATGGTGAATTTGGTGCTAACTCAAATTCGCTCGGAAATGGGACAACTAGAGTTAGATCAAACTTTTACTGCTCGTACCCAAATTAATGAATTATTGTTAAGGGATTTGGACATTGCTACCGATCCTTGGGGCGTGAAAGTGACGCGGGTAGAACTGCGCGATATTATTCCTTCGCAAGCAGTCCAAGAATCAATGGAATTGCAAATGTCAGCAGAACGACGCCGACGGGCAGCAATTCTCAATTCTGAGGGGGAACGAGAAGCTGCCATTAATACCGCCAGAGGTAAAGCTGAGGCACAAATTTTAGATGCAGAAGCTCGCCAAAAAGCAACTATTTTGCAAGCGGAAGCGCAACAAAAAACCATTGTTTTGCAAGCGCAAGCGGAACGTCAGCAACAAGTTCTCAAAGCCCAAGCAACCGCAGAGGCATTACAAATTATCACCAATACTCTCAAATCTGAAACCAACGCACAACAAGCGTTGCAGTTCTTACTTGCCCAAAATTATCTAGAAATGGGTACCAAAATCGGCAGCAGCGACAGCAGCAAAGTCATGTTTATGGATCCCCGCACTATTCCCGCCACCTTAGAAGGAATGCGTTCCATTGTTGCCGAGGCTACTAATGGAAACTCTAACCAGTTATTTAGCGCGGAAACATCCACGGGGAATAATCGCGTTGGGTGAGGAGTGGGGAGATGGGGGAGATGGGGAG
>NZ_JACKZU010000728.1:0-1099 GCF_014222165.1 Nostoc sp. 2RC | reverse complement strand
ATATAATAATTATACGAAATTAATTTTAAATTTTGATTTAGTTATTTGGCAATTTTTATTTTTACCTAAAACTTGATAAATATAACTTTTGAATAATGGATTTAAATCAAACTACTTATCATAAAAAAAATATTTTGGTGGTAGATGATACCCCAGATAATTTGCGGCTTTTGTCAGCAATGTTGACTGCACAAGGTTTTGAAGTCCGCAAAGCCTTAAATGGCAAAATGGCCTTGACTGCTTGTCAAATGCTGCTACCAGATGTGATTTTACTCGATATTAATATGCCAGGTATGGATGGCTATCAAGTTTGCCAACAGCTAAAAGCTGACGATAGAACTTGTGAAATTCCAGTCATCTTTATTAGCGCCCTTGATGATGTTTTAGATAAAGCAAAAGCCTTTGATGTTGGTGGTGTGGATTATATTGCCAAACCTTTTCATGGAGCAGAGGTTGTATTGCGAATTGAAAATCAGATTAATTTACGCCTACTCCAAGTTAAACTGCAAGAAAAAAATTTTTTACTCCAACAAGCTCTCGATAACTTGAAAGCTGCCCAAGTTCAACAAATTCAAAACGAAAAAATGGTAGCTTTGGGGCAGTTAGTAGCTGGCATCGCTCACGAAATTAATAACCCGATCAGTTTTATTTATGGAAATCTCCAATATGCTGGTCAATATGTACAAGACTTAGTAAATATCATTGAAGTTTATCAACAAGAATATCTCCAACCCACACCAAAAATTCAGCAAGTATCTCAAGATATAGACCTGAATTTTGTGATTAGAGATTTGCAAGATTTGATAGCCGCAATGTACAGAGGTTCCAATCGGATTCGAGAAATAGTATTGGCATTACAAAACTTTTCTCGACATGATGAATCTGAGATCAAGCGAGTCAATATTCATGAAGGTATTGATAATACTTTAGTGATGTTACAGCATCGGCTCAAGGAAACACCTAATCGTCCTGCAATTGTTGTAGTTAAAAATTATGGCAAATTGCCTCGAATCAAGTGTTATGCGAGCGAACTCAATCAAGTATTTATGCATCTATTAAATAATGCGATAGATGCTTTAGAAAAGGGAGTGGGGAGTGG
>NZ_JACKZU010000727.1:0-1109 GCF_014222165.1 Nostoc sp. 2RC | reverse complement strand
GGAGATGGGGAGATGGGGAGATGGGGAGAATTTAATTTTGTCAGCTTCTTCGCTTAATGCGTGTAAATCGCGTTCTAACTCAGCGCGAGTTTTTAACGGGCGAGTTCCTTTGTCATCTGTCAGCAAATACATTAATAATTCCGCCATTTGCTGATTTTCCACACCGCAATCTTCAACAACTTCATCCAAATAACGCTTAACCAGTTGTTCTTTAGTACCGCGTTGCTGATATTCTGCCAGAGTTGTAATGTTCTCCGTTTGCAACTGCGCCCCCACAACTTGTAATTCAATGGGACGCACTTCACCCAATTCTGCGGCTAAGTCTTCTACGAGTTGTTCGACTAAAGCCGCTTCCAAACGAAAGCTAGTATTTTCTGTTAAACGCTGGATAATTGATTTGGCATCATCATGTGAGAAGTTCCCCAACTTGTAAAGCACGTTATTACTGAGAATGTCATTGCCAATAATTTTGAGACTGGGCAAATCATTGCACTCTAGCAAGTAATGGATGTAATCCACCCGCAGCGATAAGATAACTTTCAGCGATAAAACATTGAGACACTCTCCCAAAAACTCAAAGAATTGCTTTCTTTGTGCTGGTTCGGTGTAAACAAAGAAAAATTCCTCAAATTGGTCAAAAATTAGTACTGTGCGGAGGTTGCGCTGTTCGTTTTCGCGAAGTTGAATGAGTAGAGAGTTAGGAGTTAGGAGTGAGGAGTTAGGAGTTTGAGTGTTTGAGGTGAATGAACGGGGTTCTGAGGTGGAAGGTTGAGGTTGTGAACTAGAATGTTGAGGTTTTAAACGAGAACGTTCAGGTTTTAAACTAGAATGTTCAGGTTTTAAACTAGAATGTTTAGGTTCTAAATGAGAATGTTCCGGTTCTAAACGAGAACGTTCGGGTTCTAAACGAGAATGTTCGGGTTCTAAACGAGAATGTTCCGGTTCTAAATGAGAATGTTCCGGTTCTAAACGAGAATGTTCCGGTTCTAAATGAGAACGTTCCGGTTCCGAAGTCGAAGTTCCGAGTTCTGAGGTCGAACCTTGAAGTTCTAACTCTGCCTCATCCTCACATCTCCCCATCTCCCCATCTCCCCATCCCCGCGTCAGAC
>NZ_JACKZU010000726.1:0-1113 GCF_014222165.1 Nostoc sp. 2RC | reverse complement strand
CCTTGCCCCTTGCCCCTTGCCCCACGTTAAAAAAACTGTCAAAATTGAACTTTAAAATAGCGAATTAACCTTTATGATTAAAATCTCAGGCTTTGACGCTCTCATAGCTGATAGCCCTTAGATAAATATTCGATAGCTCGTAGCTCAAGATGGATCTTGGAGATTGCTACCGTTTATTGGGTTTAAGGTCGGGAGCCTCTTTTGCTGACATTAAGGCGTCTTATCGACGACTGGCGCAGCAATATCACCCCGATATCAACCCAGATGACAATAAAGCCAAAGATAAGTTCATTGCCTTGACAGAGGCTTACAAACTCCTGCTGACGGTAGTACTGCCAGAAGAGGAAACAGCAGCACATTCAAATTCGGTGTCAACGTCGTCGGGACGCGATCGCCCCAAAGCAACGCATCGGGAAAAAACACACAGCACAAAAGTGCAATCCCAGCAACCAGGAACACCAAAGCCGCCGAATTTGGTGGAAATAGAACAGCGGCTAAAGTGGAAGACTTACGAACAATTGCAGCGATTTTTGCAAGAAAGACGATTTCCCCAAGCCATTGCCCTAGCAGAAGCTTTATCAGATCGGTTATCAGGTGATGCAGAAGTCCGCCAATGGCTAGCAGTTGCCTACCAACTATGGGGACGGGCGTTAATTTCCGAAAACCAGCTGCTCAAAGCTAGAATTTATCTCAAAAAAGCCCTGAAAACAGACCCCCATAATAAAAGCCTCTGGTATGAAGTGCAACGGGATTTCGAGCGTTTAGAACAAATTTTTTGAAGAAGAATACAGAATTCAGAATTCAGAATTCAGAATGAATCAAGTTCGCTTCATTACTTAATAGTTAAAAACTCTCAGTCTCAGAGCCTCAACTTAATTGCTAAGTATTCAACCGGATATTGATGTTGGGAATTTCCAGAGAATAAATTACCCAATTTATTCACATAATATTTTCTTTCTCTCCCCCTATCGTATATTTGTATCAATTTTAAAGTGAAATGGTATAACTCCCTTTGTCCTCTCTTGCTCATCGCTGCCAGGACTTACGCAACTGGCACAGGCGATCGCTAAATCATAGTATTTGTGTACTATTACAAGTACTGCAACTAGCACG
>NZ_JACKZU010000725.1:0-1121 GCF_014222165.1 Nostoc sp. 2RC | reverse complement strand
CTCCCTCATCCCCCCATCTCCCCACTCCCAGGATGAACATTTTCAATATGCTCAATCAAGCTTTCAGCCATTTCAACAGCGACGATAATTAACTGTTGTTCCATTTTTCCGTACCCTCCCTCGTTGCTGATTTGGGGGTAAATGTGGGGATTGGATAGCATGGCAGCTAGGAGTTGCGATGCTGTTTGTTTTAATTCATAGACTTGTAGGCTCACACCTCTATTCCCTCCAGTCCAACGGTAATTTAATTAGAGTTTGTTCAGATTTGCCAGCACGCACCCCTGGTTTGTCAACAATTTTGACTGTGGTTGCTTGGAGTCCTTCTTCACCTTCTTCTACGGAAAAATACACACCAGTACCCAATACTGCTCGGTTAAGGATTTTAAACTGGAATTTGGTTTGGGGAAAAGGTGAGCCAGCGCGGTCTTGGGGGTTTCCCCCATGAGCGACTGGCGTTAGCGTCAGCGTTAGCGACGAAGGAGCGTCACCCCGAAGGGGTTAAAGGGTAAGGGTTAAAGGTTTTTTCTTTCCCTTTTCCCCTTTCCCCCTTAACCGACAAGTATTGCACCAGTACCAATTTCTAGGCGTTGAAAGTCATCATGTAGGACGCTATTGCGGTGGAAGTAGATTTCCTGACCGTCTAAGGCTTTAAGAAAGCCATAACCGCGATCGCGAAATAACTTGGTAACAAGCGCCGTTGTATCCTGGGCTGCTTCACTGCTCAAGGCTTTATCGCTTTCATGTTGGCGTTGGGTGAGTTTGACAAGTTGTCCACAAGCTGCATCAAAGGCATCTCTAATTACTACATTTAGCGGCTGATACTGCTTGCCATCGCTGGGATTACTTTCTGCTACCAATTCGTGCCCAGGAGGTACGGTGATATCAATTCTGACTCTATAAGGAGAACCACTGCGGGGACGATGATGTATCTTTTCAATTGCAATATGGCAACTATTTATGTAATTGCAAATATGTTCTAGCTTGGCTATTTTTTGATTAATTAAAGCAGCGATCGCATCAGTTTTCTCTAGATTGCGATAAGTAATTTCTGGTGTAACTTTCATTGTCAGAGTGGGGATGAGGGAGATGGGGAGATGGGGGAGATGGGGGAGATGGGGCAG
>NZ_JACKZU010000724.1:0-1136 GCF_014222165.1 Nostoc sp. 2RC | reverse complement strand
TTATACCAATTTAATATGAAGCTGCATATAATAGAGAGAAGCAAACTCGGTAAGTTTACATACCCATGAGCCGCCCGTTTAAGATTGAGATCGCGGAAAGCGAAGAAGAACTAAAAAAACGCCTACAAACAGCCAGGTTAGGAAACCAGAAAGAAAAGCTACAGATGTTGTGGTGGCTCAAGAGTGGGCAGGTAAAGGAGCAGCAAGAAATCGGAAAACGCTTGGCTGTCGATACTTCAACAGTGACAAGATGGTTGCAGAAGTATAGGTTGAGTGGACTGTCAGGCTTATTGGAAATTAAGAAAGCAGCAGGAGCAAAACGAAAAATCAATGATGATGCGATCGCTGCACTCCAGCAGGAACTGGAAACAGGAAAAGGGTTTAGTAGTTACGGTGCCATAGTCGAGTGGCTCAAACAAGAACATGGACTTGATATCGAGTACGGAACAGTTTATGCATGGGTGAGATATCGATTTGGTGCGAAACTCAAAGTACCTCGACCTCAAAGTTACAAGCAGGACGAAGAGTTGATATCTGAATTTAAAAAAAACTGGGTGTGATTCTACTAAGTCTGAAAAAACTTTTAGCACCAGGCAAGTGTGTCCGCTACCTGTGCCAGGATGAAACTAGGGTTGGGCTGAAAACTCTCACAGGAAAAGTGATCACAGCTTCAGGAGTCAAACCTACTGTTGAGGTGAAATGGCAACGGGACAATTTTTGGATTTATGGTGCAATTGAACCCTTGACGGGAAAGCATTTCCAGTCTGAATACCCCAAACTTAATGGCGACTATTTTCAACAGTTTCTGGACTGGTTATCTCAGCAATTAGGCGGTGATTATGCCATTTTACAGATTGACCAAGCCCCCGCTCATACCAGTTCTGCAATTCGTTGGCCAGAAAACATTATTCCTCTGCTTCAACCATCTCATTCTCCCGAACTCAACCCGATCGAGAGGCTTTGGCAGTTCCTCAAAAAATTGCTCAAAAATGAACTGTTCTCTAGTTTACAGAATTTACGCGATCGCATTCAGCAGCTGTTTGACCAACTTACATTTGAGCAGGTAATGTCGGTTTCTTCTTATAACTTTATTTTAGAAGCTCTTTTCTATGCAGCTTCATATTAAATTGGTATTA
>NZ_JACKZU010000075.1:0-25358 GCF_014222165.1 Nostoc sp. 2RC | reverse complement strand
GTTTGTATCAACCTTAAGTGGACGCTACCACATTTTCATGCTTGGCGGTGAAATTTTTTTCATTGGGACTGCCTTCTTCAATGGCTTGGCTGAAGAAGCAGCAGGCTGTCTTAACTCAGGGAGAATGGGCTTTGTCGGTTGTCGCAAGCCCTGGGATTTCTCTATGGGGTTTTCTTCAAGAGCCTCTGTTTGTCCGTGTTCACTGAGTACAGAAGCTTCTGTTGATGCTTCCAGACTTGTTATGACACTAGGTGCTACTAACTTGAAAACTGGCTGGACAACTGGAACCTCCACTACTGTCTGTTGTTTTAGTACTGGCTCCTCAATACAAGCATCTATATTTATAGTTATCTGTTGCTGTTGCTCCCCTTGACGCTGCTTTCCTATTGAGGAGCGAACTTGTTTGAGCAGCAATTCTAAGGCATTTTCTTTGGCTTTCGACTGTTGTGCCAACTCCACCAACCGCGCTCTGTCTTCGGTGTAAATCTTTAATTCATGCCTGGCACGACTGGCTGCAACATAAAAACTCTCCTGTCCAATAGTAAAATCTGCCGAAATTAGCACCCGATCCGCAGTCTTCCCTTGACTGCTATATGTTGTACTGACAAGTGCATAGTCCAAGGTTTGTGCAAGGGATAAGTCGATCTCTTCAGTGCGATCGCTATTAAGATACTGAATCTGAGCTTTATCAACAGCGATCGCCGTGACAACAAATTCTTGTCCGTTACGTCGTCCTAATTTTCTATCGTTCTTCTTCCATTGCAGGATCTCGCCCACGGCAATTTCAATCTCCTGTCTTTGGTATACGGCTTTTTCAAATGCTGTATCGACCTCTAAATGCTTGCCATCATCACTTTTAAGGGTTAAACCGTCGGTAGTTTGACCCACCACTTCATATAGTTTGCCCTTAGATAGCCCCCGCCGTTTATAATCGCGTGTCGGTATGACTACATCCCCAATTTCAAAATTATGAGCAAACCGCATCTGTACAATTGAGAGATTTTTGGTTTGCAGTTGGGTGACAAGAGCAGTTTTTCCCAAACTTCCCTCATCTTTTAGCTTGTCTCTAATAGCTTGGGTAATCAAGAATTTTTCCGTATTAGTTCCAGCTAAAACAAGGGTTTTGGCTCGTTGCGTTGGGTCAGCTGCCATATAGCCATTGGCGATCGCTTCTACTTTAGATTTACTGTCTACTTCAAGTATGGAACCGTTAGCTTCTAATCGTTCAAATCCTGCTTTTACTCTGCCATCAGCAATCAAATCTATTGCTAATTTCAATTGAGGGTCTTTCTGTCTGTTTGACTCGTTGATGTATGCAGTTCCAATTCCTGCCTGTTGCAGAGACTTGAAGGGATTGCCTGCTTCTACTGCTGACAACTGCTGAGTGTCACCGACTAAAATCACCCTAGCTTGTTGTAGCATAGCCCGTTGTAGCAGAGCACAAGCATCCTTAGCACTAAGTAAACCTGCCTCGTCTACAATCCAGATTTGATCGGGTTCAATTTCTCTTGGCGATTCTGAAACCAAAAGTCTAGCAACAGTTTCTGACTGAATTTGCAATTCTTCACTCAACACCTTGGCGGCGGCTGAACTGGGGGCAAAACCTTTGACTAGGTATCCGGAATTTGTGGCAATCGCTTTTAATTCCTTAAGTGCGAAAGTCTTCCCCGCACCAGCTACCCCCTGCCATGCAATGAACTGGTCTTGTGTTGTTGCAGCTAGTTGTACAGCTTGCCGTTGCCCCTGATTAAGCTGAGTTTTTTGTAAATAGTTTTCAACTACTTGCTGTTGAGAGATTGAGTTTACTTTTCCAAGCCCTAGCTGCATTAACTCAATCGTTGCTAGTTCTGTGTTTACCGCAGCCCATGTAGTGTATTGTCTTTCAAGCCCTGGTAGAGTAATTAATTCCTGATGTTCCTTGATTAATGGCTCAATCGCCCTCACATCACAAGCCAACCTTTCTTCTAAGATGAACTTTTCCAAATCCTCTTGTTTAAAGGCGACATTTCTCTGACTACAGTGACCGATGGCATCGTCTAGGGCATCAAGCAGACTTTTTTGAGAGATTACTTCAGGAGCCTGTTGGGGTCTTGGCTCTCTAGGTTTTACAAAACTGATACCTAATGCCGCAGCTTCTTCAAGCCACAATGATTTTAATTCATCCTCTGAAATTTTTTGCTTGCGTTGCCTGGTTGTATCCCAGACTTTTTCTCGCTCTGACCAAGATGAAGATACACCGACGGCAGCTATAATTTGCTGTCGCCGCTTGGAAAACTCAACCAAGTCTTGCTCTTTGAAACCTTTAATCTCAAATTGACCGTGATTGCGTTGTTCTACCTCATACCCTAACTTCTGTACCTCTGATGCTAAATAGCTTTGGTATGCCATCCCCAGGAATTTCTTATTGGCGAATATTTCCGAATTGACCAAACTCATCCACTTTCCATCCAAAGTTTGCGTCATATTCATCAACAAGCAGTGGGTGTGCAGATGCGGGTCTAGGGAACGGCTCTCAATATGGTCAAACTGCGCTACGACCAAGTTACCAGCGTTCGCCCTTTGCCGGGAATCTCCCTCGGTGACTCTTGTGCAAGCATAGCGTTGTTCCATTAAGTCTAAGACTGACTCTAAAGCTTTGTGGTGTGCGGCAATTAATCTTGAATCTCCACCAATTAACGCCATCAAGCTCACACTTTTAGGTGCAGAAAATGTACAGTCTAATGCTGCCCTACGTTCCTGGGGTTTGAGTACCCTGGCATTTAACCGTTCTGTTCCATCAGGCGTAAGCCCTGAAATTACATTTTTAAACGCTTGTTCATTATCTACCGCTCCTGACAATCCCAACTTAACAGCGCCTTCACCGCTCCAGCGAGACTTCCCCTGATGGTAGTAGTTCTTGATGAAGTAGTTCACCGCCATTTGTGAGGAGACGTTAGCAGATGTCAGCATCGCTCACCTCTACTATCGGCTTTACATAACTTCATTTTTAGAACAATCTGCGATCGCCAATAACTTATCAAGTCAAAGTTCATCCCCGCCATCAAACTTACTTGAGTTCGATGACGAGTCCTAAAATTTTGGTGAAACTTTGACCAAAACAAAATTTTTATTTCCTAGCTCTCATGTCATTTAATATAGCAAATAACTCCAAAAAACTTTCTGTAAAATTTGGCGTACTGTGCGTCATCAATTTTAGAAATATACCATAATTTTGCCATAAATGTTACTTAGAAAGGACTTGACGCAATCATATTAATAACATAAATGGCTTCTCAGAAGTTCTAAGAAGTTCTAGGAAGTCAGATGTTTTTGGTAATTAAATTTATATATTTTGGGATAAATTGCATTTTTTTGTCTTACAATTAGCATCAGAGTAACGCAATAGAATTAATATTAACACTGAGATATTTTGCTACTGAAAATCGGCATACTGAAATTGCCAAAGTGAGGTGCTTGTGATGAGTCTGCTAAGGTTAGTTGTAGATCCGGGTGGTTCATTGTTGAAGGGATTTTACACGTTAGAACGGTTTGAGCCAGAATTGATTTTGATGGAGCCAGAGGTAGCGACAGTCCCGTTAGAAATTTTAGAAAATTATGAGCTTACAAAGATAGGTTCGTCAAATCCGGAGAATAGTGCTTGGATTGAATATCAAGATAAGTGTCAGGCAGTAGGGTTCTTAGCTAGAAAACGCTTTCATGCTGATTTACAACTGCAAAAACGGAAATTCGAGTTAGCCCTACCCAAGGTATTGGCGATGATCGGAGCGATCGCAGACAAACACGATTTAGAAAATGGCTCATCGATTCATTTAGGGATTTTGCTGCCTTGGGGAGAATATCAGGATCGGATTTTATTTCAGGAGTTGGTAACGACGGCCCTTTCTAAATACAAATTCAAAGGACGTTCAAAAGCATTTTCATTGGAGCTATTTTTGTGTCTTCCTGAAGGTGGGGGAATTTTGACTAGGGGACGGGCTCCTGGTTCGGATTTAAAAGAAAAGTCATTTGCAGTTGTAATGTTGGGTTATCGAGATATAAGCATTCTATTGATTGAACGTGGAGAGATGAGCAAGGGAAAAACAGAGCCTTTGGGTTTCTCGAAAATGGTTGAATCAGTGAAACGTCAGACATCGGGGTTGGACTTAGATCGTTTGACTGGTGTTATTTGTAAAGCTGGGAAAAGCTCATCTGGTAAAGCATTAGAAGAATTAGCTTCCGAGTTAGATCCAGTGTATAGAGAGCATGAAGTTTCAAAAATTCGTAAGGCTGTTATCAATAGCAGGCAGGAGTATTGGATGATGCTGTCTAACTGGCTAAAGTTGCAAGTTCCTCGTGATGTTGATGAAGTGATTATTAGTGGAGGTACTGCTCATTACTTTCAATCTCAGCTAAACAACTTATTTTCATTCTCTAATCTCAACTGGTGTGAAATTTTAGAAACACAACTGATGAATAGTTTTCCCCAAGCCGCATCTAAGTCTCTCAATTATCGCTTGACAGATGTTTATGGATTGTTTTTCTTTCTATGTGCTAAGGGGATAAGACAAAACAATTCGGAAGTCGCAAGTCACAAGTCGGAAGTCGGAAGTTACTAAATGCAGCCACCCACAAGGGGCGAGGTTATGAGTGAAAAAATTCAAAGAATCGATTATCGATGTCGAATCTCGATGAACAAAGAGCCGTTGAGCGTTGCCCTTATAAAATACATTAAACACAGTAACGACATCAGCGAGAGGGAAAAGGTGTTAGCTGCCTTGTCTGGATACTGGTTACCTTTTGCTTTAAGAGCAGATGGCAGTTACCCAGAATGGGAACTAAAGCAGTCTGCCAGAAATGCTATTTACAAGTTGAAGTTACACATAGCGTATCTGTCTGAAGCATTTGTTCTAGAAGATTTTTCTGTTGGCTGCCCGACAATTATTCCTGCCAAACCAATGGTGCAACAGGTGATATCTAACGAGGGTGTAAGTAGAGTGACGGTGGCTGGTGAGAGTTTGATTGAATCAGAAAAACCAAAAGTAGTCGTAAATATTTTGCCCGATTCCCAGGACAACATGGTTGAAACAATGTTCGGGGGAGCAATGTGAGGTGTCTTGCTTTATTTGGGCAGAGGGCAGGGGAGCAATATTTAGTTAGAAGGAGATGAAGTATGCCTTATACCAAAGAGGCCTTACAAAATATGTATTCTCTGTCAGCAGAGGATGTCTTAGCAACATTGACAGCGTGTGGACTTGCTCATGACATACAAGAATACTCAGATGAAGATATTGAGACTCGATTTGATATTGTTCGTCAGTTGTTTAAAGATGGAGAAGTCTGTGATTATGAGCAGGCTACAACATTTTTTCAACAAAAGCTAGAAGATAATCCCCTAGCACAAATCAAGAATGAGGGGAGAAAGTCTCGAAAAAAAGCGGCTAAAACATTAGATATAACTGAATTACTAAGTCTTGCCCGCACTGAAGGCTTTAAAATTACGCTGACTAAAGCTCTAAACATTTTCGCCGATTGCGGACTAAAAGAGCAAGACGAATATACTTCCTCTGAATGCGAACGTTTTCTGGCAGCATTAACGAAAGCTAGTCAGGAAAAAACAGAAATTGAGATGACAGCAAACTTGGAAGCAGGTGAATTGGATGCAGTAGATATTCAGTTAACCCTTGAAGAAACACAACGACTGATACAAGATGGAGGCGAGCAACTTTTTGGGGAAATGCTCCGAGAGAAAGCTGGACAACACGCGGCGATGGCTCCAGGTTTGTATTTAAAATATTTAGCACAAGAGCTAGCTTCAGAAAACTCTCAACAGAGTTGGCGAAAGTTACTTTCCATGATTAAGGCTCGTGCTGTGGGGAAGCCTCAACCCCAATTTACCTCGCAGGTGCAAACGTTACAGCAACAGTTGCCCTTGAACAGTTTGCCACCGAACTCGGACAATGGTTTGATTACCGATTAGAGCTTGAACGACAAACCATTGAGATTCAGGCACTAAAAGCCTCTGAGGCCAAAGCGAAGCGGCTAGCTTCTCAAAAACTCCGAAACCTACAAGCTTGGAATGAAGCACAAGCACAACGTCAAGAACTTTGCCAAAAACGCTTTGAACTATTTAAGTCAAACCTATTCTGGTTTGGCCAGTGGGTTGGTTCGGGTCGCTCTGGGATTTTCTTTTTCATCTGTACCATTTTGATTTCTGCAACTGCTACAGGAGTGATGATTATTAATCTGCCAACTTTCTTATCCTGTCCTGGTTCTAAAAGTTTTTGTTATCTGGTATATCAAATGCGATTCAACAACAAAAGTGTAATTCTTCCGCGGCAGGTAAAAGATATCCTTGCTAACTACGAACGTAACAAGAGCAAGCCTAAACGACGTAATTAACAAGTCGCAAGTCACAGGTCGCAGGTCGCAAGTATGTTTTGTAACAGGGATTTAAGTTATGAACGAAGTACAAGAAATTAAGCTTTGGGACGATTGGGACGAGATCAATTTGTCTACTCCAGAACGGCGGATAGAACAATTAGAAGTATTGCTTTGTCAAAAAATTCACAAAGGTGAAGACATATCTCAATGCCTAGAAGTTTTGCAGTATTTGAAAAATCGCACGACCACCGAGAAGGTAGAAGCTGTTATTTTTCAAGAAATTCAGAATAAATTGACCTTCAAGTATTGGCAAAGAATAGGTCAGGCTGCCTTAATTTTCTTGGTCGCTATTTCTTGTTGTTTTGCGATGTATCAACTAGTTAATTCATCACTATCTATTCAAAGGGAACAGGGAATAGGCAACAGGGAACAGGAAACCATGCTTAAAAACGTGGGATTGAAACAAGGACACCGTTTTCAAGGCACTACGTGTCTCGAAAAACCTCTTCTTTTAAACTGGGCTTTAAACCCAGCAAATGCATGTTTTTAACGGGGAACAGGGAACAGGGAACAGGGAACAGGGAACTCTTAACAGGGAACTCTTAACAGGGACTGTCTGTGACGGGGGATTTAAACCCCCGTCAAGACAAAGCCGCCTGTAGGCGGGGGACTCAAACCCAGGGATGGGGAGAGGGAACTCTTAACAGACTTTCCTGTTGCCCGTTGCCCGTTCCCTGTTCCCTCTCCCGAAGGGAGTTGACACTGTTAAGAGTTCCCTGCTCCCTGTTCCCTATTTGTAATTCTTTGTCGGAACTAGCTAGAGAAAGACAAGTATTAAAACACACTTCGTCTCAGAGCAAAAAACATCATTAGTAAAGGATTAGTAAAGGAGATTTGGGATTAGGTAAGAAGCGAAAAACAATGTTTGCAGTTAAAGCTTGGAACATTCCAGTCCTCTAATAAAGGGATAGAATTACTTTATTTTAGGCATAAAAAACAGAGCTACAACATTCATACATAGCCTTACCTACTTTAATAGGCAGTGGTCAAAGAGTAACGTGTCTCCATCCTCAAAGTGAGAGCAAGTTTACTTCTATCTGCTGACGACATTGCATATATGTTCTGTTGGCAGCCATTGTTTCTTGCATATATCGGGCAGACAATCGATTAGACATCTCCGAAAAAGAATATAAAAGCCTTGTACAGTCAGGGTCGATACCTCATTTATAGAGATGTCTATTAAGTGACTAAGTAGACATTTGTTTTTTCGCTTCAGATTTGAAATTTCCATCTGCATTCATTAAACACATTCGGACTTAATTTATGACTGGCAAAACATACTACGTTTCTGGAACAGGTAACGATAGCAATGATGGCTTGAAAGAAGGAAGCGCGTTTCGTACTCTGCAAAAAGCCGCGAATTTAGTCCAAGCAGGCGACACAGTATACGTTATGAATGGTACATACGAGCAGACTAGATCTGCTGTGAGTCCCGTCTTGGGTATAAATCAAAAACATGGCACTGCAAGCGCACCAATCACATTCGCAGCACTAGGAGGTCACAATCCTGTAATCAAATCAAGCAATTTCCAAGCTATAAACATAGTAGGTTCGTCCTACATCGTCATCGAGGGTCTGACAGTCGTCGGTGCCAACGACAAAATTACATTAAAGTATGCACAAAGCCAAAAAGATAATCTCAATAATCCATTAACAAATGGAGCCGGAATTTATATTCAACCGGATCAAAAAAACCAAAGTTCTCACCACATTACGATTCGCGGCAATACTATTTCTAAATTTCCCAGTGGTGGAATTGCAAGTAAAGAAGCTGACTATATCACTATTGAGAAGAATATTGTTTCTGAAACTTGCTGGTATAGCCCTTGGGGAGCAAATGCGATTTCGACTCTGCGTAATCGCAATTTAGACGACAACACTACTGATTACAAAATAATCATTCGGGATAATGTAAGTTACAACAATTATACTTACATTCCTTGGTGGGAAAGTAGTACAGGAAAAGCCACTGAAGGACATGGCATTATGATCGATGCCGCTAGTAGTCTGGGCTTGGATAACGCTGCTTACAAAGGGAAAATCTTAATTGCCAATAACACTTCTTACAACAATGGTGGCGCTGGTATCCAGGTGTTTAATAGTTCTAATGCCGATGTCATCAATAATACGACTTACCAAAATTCCCTTCATCCCGATTTGGCTGGAGTTGGTGAGATTTTAATTAGTGGTGCATCGGCAAATGTGAACGTTGTAAATAACATTATGTATGCAAGGTCAGGAGCCTATTCATACATAGTAGGAGGCTCAGCTAAAAATATCAAAGCTGACCATAATTTGATTTACAACACTGATAAATACAACAAAACAGGAACTGATTTCATTGTGGGTAAAGACCCGCAATTTGTGAATGCTGCGGCTGGTAATTTTGCACTCAACCCTGAAAGTGTTGCAATTGATGCTGGTGACAATATTTTCAATAGCAAAACTGGGAATATTCCTGACGATGGCAATGGTAATGGCATCGGGGTGATTGATATTGGTGCTTATGAAGTTCCAAGCATAAAAACTCCCACTTCCTCCATTCAAGTGAGGAAAGGCACTGAAGGTTCTGAATATTTAAAAGGCAATGCCCCAGTTAACAAGATTTATGGGCAAGGAGGACAAGATGCGATCGCAGGTAATCAAGGAAATGACCAACTTTGGGGAGGCAGCGGACAAGATACTCTCTGGGGAGGGAATGGTGAGGATGTACTCTACGGCGATAGTGGTAATGACTTTCTTTGGGGTAATAATGACAACTATACCCTAGTTGGTGGTATCGGCAATGACTTTCTCTACGGGCGTGCAGGCAACGACTGGCTTAATGGTGGCAAAGGCAACGATGTACTCACAGGGGGTTACGGTATCGATACTTTTGTATTGGCTTTGGGTGAGGGTAGTGACTCTATTGTTGACTTTGAATTAGGTAAAGATAAGATTGCCCTCTCAAGTGGTCTTGGGTTTGGCCAATTGTTGATACAGCAAACAGGAACTCAAACTTCTATTCTTAATAGTGTCGATCGTCAAGTGTTAGCTCAGTTGGATAATGTCAGTGCAAGTACGCTCTTGGCTGAGGCTTCTACAACTTTTATCAGTTAGTCCCATGTTGTCTTGTGAATTGTGTTTTTGGCCGGGGGGTGCAGGAGGGAATTTCTATTTCTTCGGTTCGTATGCCTAATCGCTCTTCTTTATCCCCTGCTTTTTTGCTCCTGAAGCCCCCTGCTGAGCGATTTTCCCGATTCTTGCGTGCCATTCGCTCAAAACCAAGGTGTATCTTTATCAAATGGCAGTGAGCTTGGTTCTTCAAAGTTCCGCAAGTCTTGTTCCATTTGTTCGCGGCGTTCTAAATATGTGCGGCTGGCAGAGGAGTGGGATCGCATTAGCCAAGCGCCATAGTTAATGCCCTGCTCGGCGTGTTTTGAAGACATTCTATTGTAGCTGTCAACTTCCAGCTTTTTCCGGCGTTCCATTTCTGAAAGCCATCCCTCGCTAATTCCCTGCTTGAGAGCAGATTGGATATATTCGGCTTTGAGAGTACCGTCAGGGTTGAACTGTTTCTTTTCTTGGGAAGAAAAGAAATCATAAGCTGTATACTCTATCCATTTTTCTGGTTGTGTTTCATCCAGGCGTTTCCATTCGTCGTATTCTGCTTTACATCTGCGAGCATAACTATCAATTGCTGCATTATTCATACCTCTAGATAGCATCTGTTCTCTGGCTTCTGGTTTTAAAGTTCCATCTGGATTAAATTCTTTACGATTCATGTTTATCCAACGTTTAATTCTTGACATACTAAACTCCTAAAAAAATGTCTAAAAAAAACTATGCCGCTAGAATTTAAGCATTTTGATACTCGGCTAAACCAGTGGATTCATACCGATGGAGATAATAATAACTCTCAGTCAATTTTAACTGAAAATTTAGATAATACTCTCTTAGAATTTTACTTTCCTGGTAAAGAATTTTCTTTTGGGCATTTAGATGAATATAGTACCTCATCCGATTTAAAAAATCATCCAGAAGGGCATACTCTTTTATTATCTTCTAAAACCAGATTATTGTATGGTTCGCCAGAATCTTTAGAATTAATCGACAAGTTATGTCCTGATAGAAAAGACCGGGGTGCTTACGGTTCAATTTTTTTAGGTGCTTGTAAAAATGCAATTAACGAAGAATTAAATATTTTAATTGTGGATGATTCTAATGGAGAGAACGGAGGGTTAATAGATAAACAAGATGCTTATAAATTAGTTGGTGATTGTTATGGACAGATATCAACCCAACTTTATAACAAGTTAACTAAAAAGGAGGAACAACAAGATTACCGTGTTATTCAGCATCGCTTTGGTTGGACAGAGAATGATGGGCAAGATACTAAATATCGCTTTGGCAAAGGGACACTAAGACCTTACAACTTAGAAAAAATAAGATACGCTGACACTAATCACCCAAAGATTGACCTAATTCTGCCCCTCTCCAGCTTCAAAGGCACAGACAAGGATCGCCCAGAAGGGGCAAGCAAGCCCCAAATTCAACCAGGACTTTACAGGCAGAAAATTTGGCTAGGAGAGAAATCACAGTCAGAGCGTGGGAAGACAGCAATATCACAACTATTAGCATCATTTCCCCAGGGCATTAAAGACTTTGCGGAGGAACTGGAGGTGCAGGCTCAAAAGCTGGCAGAATCGCAAAGCGACCCCAGGAAAGTAGCTCAACTTTTCTGTGAGAAATACGAGAAACGTAAGGCTTTCACAGAAGAAGAAAAAGCATCTTTAAAAACGCAAATCACAGAACAAATTACTGATGGCTCACTTATTAGACGGTTAGAACTTCTTACATGGAACAAAGCTGAAGAACAATTTGAAGCAAGCGATGACTTGGATGATAAATCTCAAAAAGATGATTTATTAATGTACAAACTCATCAAAGCTGATTTAGTAGGTGGACATCATCAACTTTTAGAAACGGAGAAGGTTAGGAAAGAACTTGCTAAGTTTGTTCAGGGCGAGTGGCGAGATATTGCGCTAGGAAGGACTCTGACTTTCGACAGAGGAATGATTATTCCCTCGAAGGAACTGAAGAATGGTGAAATTTGTGTTTCTTGGATGGATGAGGGAGAAAAGGTTCTTAACTTTCGCTCACCATTTCTCAACTCTAATGGTTTGTGTGTTTCAACTAATAAACTTGTTGATGACCGTCTAGGGCCAGATGGCGAGCCTTTAAAAGGTATTATCGTAGTCAACGATGAAGACCACAAGCGAATACGCCTACGAATTGCTGAGCAAGAAGCACAAGGAATAGACACCTCGGAAGTAGACCCAGCCGAAACAGAATCAGAACGGCAAGCACGAGATTACGATGGCGACTGTATCGGCGTAGAACGCGCAAGCTTATACCCCAACTTGACAGCAGAAGCTGAGTACCGGAATCAGCCGGAAAATGCCTATGCCCCTACTGTTAAAGAAAAGAAACAATCATTTTATATTGACGGGGAACAGCCACCATTTGAAGAAATTGCCATCCACATGAGCGATAGCATAAGTGTGGGCGTGATTAATAATCAAGTGACCGCATTAGAGGCATTAGAATCGGAAATCGAAATTCTAAAGCTTTATGGAACACCCGATCAGAAATCCGAATATGTAGACAAAGTATCACATCATTATCAAAAATTATTAGAAGCTGAGAATTCCTTTATTAACCCATC
Organism: Nostoc sp. 2RC; assembly: GCF_014222165.1. NCBI lineage: Bacteria > Bacillati > Cyanobacteriota > Cyanophyceae > Nostocales > Nostocaceae > Nostoc > Nostoc sp. 2RC. Next base: position 13,231 of record NZ_JACKZU010000075.1, on the reverse strand, counting down.
ACCAATTAGAGAAGAATATAAGCTTTACATAAAAGATTTTGTAGCATTGGCTCAAAATCCTAATAGAACCCCGGAAATTGTCTCCCAAGCAATGGATAAGAATCGCTTGATGTACAGAAGAATGATTGAGGAGGCTTGTTACCACAACCAAATTGCAGTGGATTTATTCAAAAGTTCTAAAAAGCCAGAAATGGGTTTGATTAGAGAAAATAGTCGCTATTTATATCGAGAGGTTAATTATATTAAAGATAAAAAATCTCCCACAGCTTATTTAAATGCCGAGATAAAAACTGAGGGCTATTCTCCAGTAGAATTATTAATTAACCAAACTAATAACTATTTCAATAAATCCCAACTGGAATCACGCCCCATAGTTCAGTTCAGTGGACTGTTCAATGGCATTGAATTCACCCCGCAACAGAGATTCAGTGCGATCGCCGCTAAATACGAATTTGACCGCTTGTACAACGCTGCCGTGGCAATGGAGCGACGGCGCTCAACAGAGCGTGGCCCCAGTGCCATCATCCAAACACCGCAAGGCTCAAAATTAGAAATCACAAACTTAACCTATTACGATCATCCCCTAATCTGGAAAGCACGGAACATTAATTTGAAACTAGAGGCGGACAATCGCTCATCGAAATTATTGGCACTCGCCCAAATAAATAATGAAGTTGGGGATGATGGTCAGCCCCAATACCGTAAGTTAGGTACAGTTAGCCCTCAGTCGGTGTCAGAATACAACCTCAAGTCAGGAACTCAGGCAAACAACGCTTCGTTAGTGGAATTCAAGCCCGAACTCAGCCGAGGACAAACCAAGTTGATGTTCCAGCAAGCTTATGCGATGGCACAGGCGTATCGAGACAGCATACCAGAACATGAGCGATTGAGAGCAGCAGCGGCGGCATGGAATGTTGGGGCGGCGAGGCAGGATGAACTAGAAGATAAACAGTCAGATAAAAGCTCTATCCAGAAAAAGACTCCCAACTTTGTGTTCGCAGCGTTTGGTGATGAAATCATATCCCGACTTTCACGGATGCAATTTAACGAGCTAAGAGTGGGGACTCTGGGGAATGAGGGTAACCAATTCAAGGATAAAACTTGGAATCCGGATGAGAAATACCCTATTGTTATTCGAGCTTCTCACCACCCTCCAGGACATGAACGCCACGCTTCGAGATTAGTGTTTGTGCAAGATAAGGATGGTGAATATAAAGAATTTGCACCACTAGAGCCGAGAACCGGACAATTACCCATCGGTACAAAGGCCATCGCTAATGTGTTACCAGGGGAAACTTACACAGCCTCCGCCACAATTTCTCTGACAGGTCATGACCCCCTTGATTTTACTATCAGAGAAATTAAGAAATTTGCTCATGCCGACAAGGTTTTCCACTCTCAAAAGGTGATGTTAGAAATTGGCACAGTACCAGTACCAAATGAAACAGTAAAAATTAAGTTGGATGGTCAAGTGTTAGGAGAATTAGATGGTGATTCTGTCAAACAACTTGAAGCATTTAACTATCTCAAAGATGGCAATCCCCTCAATTTAAAACTAACAACTGTTTCCGATAGTAAAAATTATGGGTTCTTGATTGCTGAGTCTCCCAATGGGAATCTACTGAAGATTGATAAAATTAACTCCTATGATTATAAAGGTCAAAATTTTCGTGACACTGAATATAGAAAAGTCACCTTAGAAGTGCCGCCATTGAAAACCAGAGATGCAGTGTTTTTGAACGGGGAACCGCTTGGCATATTACATTTTAAAAAGGATAAAGAAGCTCTCAAAGAATTGGGAGTTCTTAATTTTGGGAAGCTGACTCCAGTACCAGTCACATTGCAAAGTAATATCTCAACAACAATGGTTGTGAAAATCGACCCCGCTACAGTTGAGTATCCTGAAAACTGGATGAAAGAAAACGAAGCATTTGGTCAACACAAAGTCAACTCTGAACAACTCTCAGCAATCGAAAAAACTACGGCGATTTTGTACCAAATCAAAGAACGTCCCACCATGTTGTTCGCTACGCCAGAAGATAAAATGTTGGGATTGACTCAGTTGGTTGTGGATAATCATAAAATAGACACTGTAACTAAGTGGCTCACTGACAAAAACATTGCGATTTCCCAACTACCAAGGGAAGATGTGCCACTGGAAACCAAGAAGGGACTAGCCGTTTTCAACATAGCAAACTCGTCCATCCCCAAACCTGTTTTTGAGGCTATGACCCTTAAGTTTGGGAACGTGATTGAGTCTGAATCAGAGTACAAAGAGAAAGTGCGATCGCTCCCTGACCGCCCAAAACATTTGAAACTACCACAGCCAGTCGTTAGTACACTACAGGTTCAGGCATCAGCCCAAACGCCACAGTCGCAGCAGCAAAACTTTGCCGTACCTAGTCAAGAATCTCAAACCGTAACCATCGACCATCTGCGCTCGTGGTACATTGCGGCTGATAATTTAAGTAAGCCAGAAGCATACAAGCAACGCATTGTCGAAATTGCCAATGAGTTCAAAGCTACGGGACAGCTATCACCCAAAGCCCTGGGCGCAATGGAACAAGATACACTCTGCCGAGTTGCCCAAATTTCTCAAAAAATAGCATCAAACTTGGGTCAGCGTGAAGAAAATGGTACTACCCGTGTCTTCGGGAAAATGTATGATTTAGTGTTGAACGAAGAGCAGAAAGACTTGGCGATAGCGCACTCAAAAGGCGATGTAATTCTGCGTGTGCAATCTGGGCAGGTGCAAGTTAATAATTTAACGCCAGAGGTGTTGCGGGATTTCGAGAATGCTAATTCCAAGCTTGACGAGGTTTTAGAAAGCAAAAAACAAACAGTAGGATTGCAAAGGTAAGTAAGGAGATTACTGGCAGTTTCTACCAGTAAACATGATAAAATTTTCATAATAAATATCGAAAAATATGAATCTATGGAAGTGAATTTAGAGCAGGCACAGGCTTTCTATGAGCAAGGTTTAGAATATCTGAAAGTGAAAGATTTAAAAGCTGTTACTGAATGTTTTGAAAAAGCATTAACGCTTAACCCCAACTTTGCAGAAGTTCATAATGTCATAGGGTTAGTTCAGTTTGGGATTGGCAAATACGAAGGCGCAATCCAAATGTTTGATAGTGCGCTCGCGTTGAACCCGAATCTTGCCGAAGCATATAATAATCGAGGTTTGTCACGTCTGAAAATCTGCCATAAATCTGAGTTTCCGAAAGTTATTGAAGATTATGAGCGGGCAATTTCACTCAATCCCAATCTGTTAGAAGCTTATCTAAATCGGGCGGATATATACAAGAATTATATTGGCGATCTTGAGGCAGCGATAGCAGATTATAGAAAAATAATTGAATTTGCTCCTAACCGTGTAGAACCTTATATTAATCTAGCCAACATTCATTTTATATCTGGGAATTTAGAAGAATCATTAGCAGAGTTAGAGAAAGCAATATTATTGAATCCTGATTGTCCAGAAGCCTATTGTGGAAGAGGAACAGTAAGATTTCGGGAAATAAAGAGGGAGCTAAAGAAGATTTATTTAAGGCTTTTTCTATGTATGAAGCACAAGGTAATGCGATTTACTGTATGTTTACAAGAAGCTTAATTATGGAACTTTTTCGAGATTACGAAGTTCATAAAGATTTATTTGACATTGAAAATAAAATGGCAGCTAGAAAAAAATAAGCTATTTAAAAGTAGCTTGCAACAAGTGTTGTATTAACTGTAGGCATAAGACCTACAGATGGTGCGTGCCACTGATTTATATGTGCCATAAAAATCAGTGGGGGACTCAGACCCCCAGATTTTACTTAGAAGCAAATTCTAAAAAGGTCGTTCCTCCTTGTTAAGAGTTACCTTCTTGTTGGAACTATTAATAATTGCCTGTTGGAACTTCTGAAGTTTGGATTATCTGGAAAACTCTTGATTCTAATTGACTTTGATTTATCGGAAGATTCGGAACGCTCACAATACAGAATATAGGTTGAACAAATATTTCTACTTCATAGGGATAGTCTACCAGATAAATTTCTCTGTAGTTATTAGTTGGAGGATTTAATTGTACCTGCCCTAGTGATGGTTTTAGTAAAATATCATTAAGAAACTGATTTGAATATTTTAAGGTGTCATATTCATTCCAGAGCCGAGTTAGGATTTCCTGAATTGCCTTGTTTCCTCTCCACAATTGAGGAGGAATGCTTTTTTTAATTAAATTGATATCTAGACCTGAATAATCGAAGAGTGCTTCTTGATAGCTTTTTTCTTGTTGCGTTAGTTGCTCTAAATAGTATTGTTGCTGTTCGCTGAGCCATTCTTCATTACAGATAACATTATGTATTTGATTATTAAGCTCTAAAACATTTTGAAATGATTTTACATTTTCTTCAGTAGCTTCATGAATATTTGGTACATGCCATTCGAGGCGATTATCATGGCGAATAAGTATGAGTGAGAGCCAGTCATACCATAATGGTGCATTCACTCCTTGATGTTGCAGAATTCGATTGCCACCACTATGTTTATCAAATGGAGGTGCATGAAGTCCGTCTTGTAAAAGAATCCAAAAAGCAAAATCAATCAAACTTGATGAACCAATGCGGATATGTCCAGTTGTTATGTCATTACTTGACATTGCCATTTTTTTATTAATCCGTGAATAATTCATAGGGATAGATAAAGTTACCCCTATAATTTATTTTAGTCGCATTGCACAGTTAGAGGTTTTCTTAAAGAATATCGGTGAGTACCTGATAGGCGAATACTATAAGCTTCACCTGAAATTGCAACTTGATTTGGAAGTTCATCAAAGACTTCTGTTGTTTGATAATCAACTGTAGGAGCAACCGCATTGTAGATATCTCTTGCCGAGCCATCAGACATTTGGAAACGGAAGTGTGTGGCATTGATTGGTATATTTGGATCGTTAATAATAACTCTCCAAATAACTTTAGTTTTTCTACCTCGAATATGTTGGCATTGTGCGATTCCTAATGCACCTCCTTTTAAAGTATCTTGATTAATAGCAGCTTGTATTATTTGAGGCAATAAGAAAGAAATGATGAGAGTTGCTGAAATAACTTGGTTAAACACGAGGATGTTTCCAGTAAACTAATTTTCGCTCATGCTTTGCGAAGCAATTTTTCAATAGCTGATTTTTTTAAGCTTGAAAGAAATAAGCCACTCTACTGAATAGAGTGGCTCGATAGATTAACCCAAAATCCCAATCACCGCCGCCAGAACAGCCGCAGCCCGATCGCCCGTTGGCACAAATACCCGCTTACGCCAGCTAATAATTTCGGTGAAACAACCCGCAGCCACAAGTTGATCGGCTAAAGATAAAGCATCAACCAATTCAATTCGTGGTTCACCAGCAATGAAAGACCGCCGCAGCGCGATCCCTCCAGGTAACTGCTGTGAATACTTCTCGTCCAGCACCAGCTTCACAAGTTCTGCTGGAGAAAGTAGCTGATTTCTTAGTCCGAGTTGTTCGCGCACGGTTTGGATATCATTAGCATTCACCACCCGACCAAGCACTTTCTCGCCATCGCTGGTTTGCAATCGGAAGACCCGGCTGCTGTGTTGTGGGAGTATCTTCCAAATTGGTAACAAAATACCTGTTACCAAATGCAGGTAATCGGTAGTGAATCTGGGTAGCGCGTCCACTTCCTTCGACCAAGCCGCGATGAACACTTCAGTAGGAACTTGCTTCCAGGTGGATGATTCAAAACTTTGAACAGGTACACGAGTTTCTTTTTGCGATCGCACCAACAAAACTCGCGGTATTACTCCACCTTGCTCATCGAATATGCTATGAGTTGGAATAGATACAGCAGCATGACCAGATTTCTTATTCACCATCAGCCGCCCCTGGTACTTGCCAGCAAATTCCAGCATTTGGTCAGCAGTTCTGATGTTGTTCCGTTGAACTCGCTCAATTTTCAGGTAATTGGTCACGCTACCAGTTTGAGGATGGGTATAAACTGATTCGCAACTTTCTACAGTGAACCGTTCAGCGCGGAGTGTCTCTACACCCATCTCGTAGATACCATTTGCGATCGCCGTTTCAATTTGCTGAGAAAGCAACAACTCAAAACGCTCGAAAATCACGTTCTGCATCCCAATTCTCAAAGCCAGCAGTCGATTGAGGAACTGTCGCAAGGGTGGAAGGTCTATCTTCATCCCGCCTTCGTGAGAAGTTAGCGATAGTCCAGTCATTTCCTCAAATTTCCCTAAAGGCACTTGAGAGAATCGACCTTGGAATATCTGCTTAAACAACTCATACAAAGCATACTCTGCGTACTGGGATTCAAGATTATCCTTAGTGTCGAATATTCCATTGCCCCCAGTTTGGCGCTGCCCACGAGTCAATGCACCCAAACTGTCCAGCCGTCTAGCAATAGTAGAGATAAAGCGGCGTTCACCTCTAACATTAGTAGTCACAGGTCTAAACACTGGTGCTGATGCTTGGTTTGTACGATGCGATCGCCCAAGCCCTTGAATAGCGTTATCTGCCCTCCAACCAGCTTCGAGTAAATAGTGCGATCGCCGCCGCCGATTCTGTGCGTTAAGGTCAGCATGGTAACTGCGACCAGTCCCACCAGCATCAGAGAAGATGAGAATTTGCTTCTCACCCGCCATGAATGCGTTAGTTTCCGCAATATTCGCACCACTACCTCGTGAATCCACGAATAAGCGTCCGGAATCATCCTTCAACACCCGTTTACTGCGTCCAGTCACTTCAGCCACATGTTTATGTCCGAAATGCCACAGTAGTTGCTCTAAAGCACCGGGTATAGGGTCAAGGCTGGCTAACTTATCGACTAAGGCATCTCTCAAAGCCACAGCTTCAGTCGATACAATTGGGGAACCATCGGCATCAAAAGCGGGTTCGGATCGCTCCTCACCTTCCGAGGATGAGTGAATGGAATGCAGATGTACAGGAAACGCACTTAACAGGTAATCCATTACATATTCCCGTGGAGTCAGATCGAGATTGAGATCCTTCCATTCAGTTGCGGGAACTTCATTTAGTCGGCGTTTAAGTAACTCCTCGTTAGTCGATACAATTTGAATCACAACAGCATTACCCGCAGTTAAATCTTGCTCAATCGCTTTGATTAGCATGGGACACTTCATGCCTGTGAGCAAATGGTTAAAGAACCGTTGCTTATGCGATTCAAACTGAGACATGGCAGACATTTTAGCTGCTCGCTTATATGTTTTCGCACCAGTAATGTTACAGGCTTCTAGTGCTTTATAAAGGTTATTGTGAATAATTTGAAAGGCATCAGCATAATTGTCATAAATCCGTTCCTGAGTAGGAGTGAGTTCGATTTCTAACGTCTCATACTCAACGCCCTCGAATGAGAGACTCCGCGCCAGATACAGACCTAATGCTTTCAAATCCCTAGCCACAACCTCCATTGCAGCAATGCCACCAACAGAGATAGATTCAACGAAATCTTCACGAGAGGTAAACGGGAAGTCCCCAGTTTGCCAAAGTCCCAAGCGATTTGCATAAGATAAGTTTGAGACTTTAGTTGCTCCGGTGGCTGACACGTAGATAACCCGTGCCAAGGGAAGTGCATTTTGCAGTCTCAGTCCCACAATGCCTTGCTGCGATGCTGCAACCATACCTAGCGTTCCTTCTTGCGCCATCGCATTTCCCATACTGTGGCACTCGTCAAAAGCAATTACTCCTTGAAAGTCCTTAACAGCCCACTCAACGATTTGCTTGAGCCTGGATTTTCCGCCCTTTTGCGATCGCAGGGTTGAGTAGGTGCAGAACAGAATCCCTTGAGTGAACCCAATTGGCTCACCCAGCTTGATGTTCGAGAGGTCGATTATGTCTTTGTCAGCACCACCCAGCGCACACCAGTCTCTACGGGCATCTTCAATAAGGGCAGCACTTTTTGATACCCAAATAGCTTTTCGTCTGCCCTGACACCAGTTATCAAGGATGATTCCCGCGCACTGTCTACCCTTACCAGCACCAGTACCATCGCCCAAAAACCAGCCACGACGAAATTTTACAGCATTTTCTTCGCCCTGTGCTGCGACTGTTACGTTATCCCATGAGTCATCAATAAGGTATGACCCAGACAGAAATTCCGAGTGCGCTTGACCTGCGTAAATCACGCTCTCAAGCTGTGCCTCTGACAACAAGCCTTGTGAGACAATATTTTGTGTAAGATGTGGTTTGTACGTGGGAGCCGGGGGCGATACTAATGCTAAAGCCGCACTTTCACAAAGTAATGAGGGATGGGGTAGAGCGTCCTTGATTCTAATGCGTTGTGGGCGATAGGTTTCATAGAGGCTATCTTTCAACCCATCGGTGGCAGTCCACTCGACAACTTCGTATTCCAGAACAACCACATCGGGAATTTCTTCGGAGGGTTCTGGTTGAGCCACTGTAGTACGAAGAGGCAGTTTAACAACCTTCGCTGCAACGACAGCAGCTTTAGCAGTAGTAGCATTCCACGGTAATCGCAGAGGTAACTGTTCAATCAACGCCAGCAGTTCGGGCAAGTCCAAGGTTTCTCTAATACAGGGGATGTCGCCTTTGTTATCAGCCGGGACTTTATCAATGACGGTAATTCGGGTTTCTATTGTCGTCCCATGCTTGCTATATGCTCTGCCACTGACTCCAACAGACAGCAGAACTCGCGCTTTTTCTTGGCACTTCACAAAAGTTTCTCGCCAAGTGGGATTATTAGGAGAGAACCAATTTGCAGTAATTGTTACCAGCCGTCCACCATCGCATAACCTTTGTAGTGCAGAGTTTATATGCCGGGGTGTGGCATCAGGGTTGCGAGTGTTGATTTTGGGAGATGCCGAGAATGGCGGATTCATCAGCACAACCGAGGGCTGAGTCTTGCCAGCAAGATAGTCGTTGATTTGTTCGGCGTTAACAGAGAACAAAGGAACGCCAGGGAACAGCCGACGCAGAATTTTGGTTCTATCTTGAGCCAGTTCGTTAAGCATCAGACTCGCCCCCTGGAGGAAAGCAAACTGAGCCAGAATTCCAGTCCCAGCACTTGGTTCAAGCACTAAATCGTTGCTAGTCACTTGTCCAGCCATTGCCACCAAGTACGCCAACGGTAGCGGAGTCGAGAATTGCTGGAGTTGCAATTGCTCCTCACTCCGGCGGGTGTGTGTGGGGCAAAAGGATTCGAGCAGTTGCAGTTGTTCTAAGGGGTTTTGTGGTATTCTTTGACGGCGGAGGTAGAGAATTAGTGCAACTTCCACAGCTTCATAGGCATCCTTCCACAACCACTTGCCTTCAGCCGCAGTGCCGTGGAAGTGGCGATTCATCTGCGATTGAAGCGTTTTTGAGGTTAGAGGTCGGTTTTCCACTAATGATTGAACAAGTGCTTGGGCAACATTTAATATTGATTGCCCATAGTCCAAGACTGTTTGTATGTCAAAAAGACAACCCTGTGTAGCGATTTGGCTGACCATGACTATATATGGATATAAATTTCACAAAAATTTGGCGTAGCCGATGCTGCACATGAAGAGTCGCACTTTGCTACAACAGTTAAAGTAGAGTTAGCTGTTTAGAATTGATTTGGGTGGGATGTTCACGTTCAAGCCACTCAAAAGCACATTCGAGATTGTTGAGGAATTCTCGCCACTCCTTCGGTTCGGGGATATGACGAGATGTCTGAAGATTGGCATACTCATTTACCAACTGGGCTAACTCAATCATGTGCGAATAAGTATCAAAAGCCAGTTGGTTGCATTGTGAGCGAATTCCTCTTTTGACTCTTTGAGGCGAAGTTTTCTGTGAAGATGCTGTAGCGAGTTTTGTAATATTCATCAGACAAAGCGATTGCCCTTTGCAAATGCTCTGTGGCAACTGCAAACTGGGGATCGTCTGGAGCGTACTGGAGGGCTACGAATAAAGCACAGTGCGCTGCTTGCATTATTTTAATTTTTAAAACGACAACTTGAGCGATCGCTTAGCGGAAAGTTTGAGCGGAGGTTTCCGACGCTCGTTCGCGTAGCGTCTCCCCTTGGGAAAAGACTCGCTCTAAGCGTACCCCTACTCTTAAGCAAGCTACGCGTAGCGTCTCGTAGAGAAGCCATGCCGTTGGGAAAGCCTCTCGTAGAGAAGGCTTTACGCTGGGCTATCCGTAGGCGCAGCCCGCCTTCGGCATCAAAACTTTACTAGACTTAGTAAAGTTCAATTTATTTTTGCAAAGGCCGCTTAGCGATGAACAGGACAAGGGAGCGATGTCTACGATAATCTCGCCTATACTTATAACCAGAACATTATTATTTTGGAATTAAGAGTCAATGCGTAAACAGACTATTCAATATACATCATCGTTAGATGCTCTGCTTGCTGTTGCCAAGCGACTCAGTGTATATGAGAACCAGCAAAAAATGGACTCAGAAGATTTTTTTTACCGCTACAATCAGGGAATATTGTCAGATGATGTCTTATTTATAGAATGGGCAAATGATTACCGTCATTACCTTGCTTTGCGTCAAGAAATAGAACAAAGATTGAACTATGCTGCCTAAGATTCTATCTGATTACCTCAATCAAGTAGAACAAGCAATTGTTCAATGTAAAAATGTTTATGTGGAACGTTATGAAGAAGAAATTTTAACATCACAACGGGCTAATTTAAGAATTAGATTACGCTTCAATCAGACACACTTATTAGAAATAAACGAAGCTATAGTAATCACAAGTAATCAGTTGGAAATTCTCGATTATCGTTACCACTTTCAAGATGAACGAAGTTGTCTAGTTTTTCGTTATGATAGTACACCTCATTTTCCCAATCTTTCTACTTTTCCGCATCACAAGCACTTACCAGATGATGTGATTGGCTCCCAGAAGCCTGAAATTACTCAAGTATTAAAAGAAGCAACAGAGTTATTGATGTAACGAATAATTAGAGAGTTCTGCTGGTTATAACGCACCAAAGTATAGGCAATTAAAATGCTTATAGAACGATTAGCTAAAAGCACTTTGGGTGTGTTTTAACTTGAAGCGACTTCAACAGATAGCAGAACAATACAAACTTCTTCCTAATTTTCAATTGCTTTGCTAGTAATATCTTGCAACATAAGATTCATCTTTTGTGAATTCCAAGTACTAACATCAATTGATGATTTATAACTTTGAATTGCTGCATGATATTCTGATTCTGAGTTATACTGTTCCTCAAAAAAATCACGGTCTTTAAAACCATAAATAATATGATTAGAATCAACTCTTTTGATGAATGGTAAAGGGGAGATAAACAGTTTCATGCTCTGAGAGAGTCCAAGCATATAACCATAAAAATAACTCCAAAAAGAATTTATTTCCTGCCGAGAGAATTCAGAAAACGGCTCATGTAATATATCATTTTTGTGATCATTCAGTTCATTCTCCGAAATTTTGTATAAACCAAAATCAAGCGAACCACGATGGTCGTAAATTTTCAGCAAATAAAATAAATCGTCTCTTTCTTTTTTAATTACGAGTAATAACGGGAAATAGAACGAGCCTTTCCAATCATCATAATAATCACTACTTTCTCCAAGTAACCACGTTAAGATAACAAATGATTTTCCTAAACTGAGCTTATCCTTGTCCCTACGGTATGGTGAATAAAGTTGCTTATAGAGTATGTAATCTTCTTTGATTGGAATGCTATTCTTTCTAAGCTTTGCATATTCGTAGTCGTCCAATCTCCAAAGCTGATATTTGATATTATTTAATTCAATTTCGATTTTGCTACGCTCTTTAATTTGTCTAACTACTTGCCTCATGTATTTAGCTCTAATCAGCAATATGTTTTATAGTATTAATGTACTATAGTTGAGGTTTAAATTCTAGGTTTTGCTGGTTAGGCACAAACCCGAAATAAATCCAAACTCCAGTATTAAAACGAATAACCGACGGGAGCCCACTCAAAACCACCAAGGCTGGGGATTTATTTTTAAGGATCTCCCTTATGTCAAGCTGGCTCGAAAGGCTCTTAAGGGGACGGTTGAGGGAGCTATTGAAAATCCGTCAGTAATCGGCAGATCGTTGATAGCGCAAGACGAAGCGGTACAGTAGTCACTGGGAAAGCATTACGAGTTTTGCCAATTCTTTCTCAGTTACAGATAATAGTGTTAGGGCTAATTATTTAAGAGGTCTAATTGTGGTCTTTGCTGAAACTAGCTCCTCAGATATAGTAAGAACTCGCCTGACATTAGACGAGTATCGGGCAATTGAACAAACCAGCCCAGAACGTCATGAATACCGTAATGGAGAGATTATTACTATGTCGGGTGGTTCAGAAGCCCATAGTGCGATCGCCAGCAACTTACTAATTTATTTGGGTTTTTTGCTTAGAGATACTGATTTTCGTTTGTATAACAGTGATTTGCGCGTTTGGATTGAGGAATATCAGTGTGGGACTTATACTGATTTGATGGTTGTGAATGGCTCTCCAGAATTTAATGGCGAACGTAATGATGAAATTGTTAATCCTTTAGTAATAGTGGAAGTTCTTTCGCCCTCAACAGAAGCCTACGATCGGGGTGACAAGTTTAGAAAATATCGCTCATTGGAGAGCTTTTGTGAATATTTGCTAGTGAGCCAAACAGAACCCTACATCGAGCAGTATTATAACCAGGAGCGTAACAGCAACGATCGCTGGCTATGGCAAGTTCATTCTGGTCTTGAGCGATCTATCTTCCTACACAGTTTAAAAGTAGAAGTTCCGCTAACTGAAATTTATCGTCGAATTAATTTTTAAGAGTGATAGAAAACTTACGTGCGTGGTAGCGTACAGCTGATAATCTAGGTAACCTGAGTTCGGGATAAGGAAAAGGACAGGTAGTAAGCTGAAAATAACAACAAATCCAGCAACCTGCCCTATGTTTAGTTTAGATTGGCAAAATATTTGGCGATCGCGGCTATGTTTCTGAAAAACTCGCTTCTCAGCTTTTGGAACAGTTCGGAATCCAATTTTTTGCTAAACCCCGTCGCAATATGAAGAATAGGCTGATGCGTCTTCATGACAAGCTTTTGTCCCGTAAACGCTCAATTATTGAGACTATTAACGACCAACTCAAAAACATTTCTCAGATTGAACATTCAAGACACCGAAGCCCCGTTAATTTTTGCGTTAACGTTTTGTGCGGATTAACCCTCTTTTGTCACTCTAGGCAGAGGAAAAATAGAAATGAGGTATATTGAAGTTTTGCAAAATTGGGCGAGTCAGAT
>NZ_JACKZU010000723.1:0-1140 GCF_014222165.1 Nostoc sp. 2RC | reverse complement strand
AAATTTACAGAAAATTTTTACTGTATTAATATATTGAAAATCAAGGCTGTCATTTTCATAGCCAAAAAAAATCTATTGGCTATTTTCAGCACTTGCAAAAAATGTATTGGCAACAAAAAAAAATAGTTTTTATGCATGAGAATCAATTAATATTGCTCATAGCAATTTTCTTTGTCACAAGTATTATCAGCGTCATTACAGGAAGCACTTCTTTAATTACCGTTCCTGTAATGTTGCAATTTAGTATTGAACCGCGTACTGCTGTTGCCACTAATATGCTGGCATTAACTTTTATGAGTATTGGGGGTACATTGCCTTTTATTGGTAAAAAATTAAATGACTACAATCGCTTGCCAAAAATCATTTTATTAACAATTTTAGGTTCCATTATAGGTGCATTACTTGTTTTAGTAATACCCGCAACAACGATGCCTGCAATTATCTCTATTTTGATGATTATAGTTAGTATATTTTCCATCACAAATCGTCATGCTGGAATCATTGCACCAAAAAAGCATCTATCAAAAATCAAGGAAATTGGTGGATATGTAGCAACTTTTTTCCTTGGTGTCTATGGTGGTTTCTTTAGTGGTGGTTATGTCACAATGTTGACAGCAGCTTACGTCAGCTTATTCCAGATGACATTTGTACAAGCGGTAGCAAATACAAAGTTGATTAATATTTTTTCTTCACTAATTGCTACAATTATTTTTCTAATACAAGGAATAGTAGATTATAAGCTTGGTATTATTCTAAGTATTACTATGTTTATTGGCGGCATTGTCGGCTCAAAAGTTGCCCTCAAACTTAATAATATTTGGTTACGGCGTATATTTCTCACTACTGTAATTGCCCTTGCAATCAAGACGTTATTTGATTTTGTTTCATAATCAACCAAAATTTATAGGAATCTGATTTGATATCTGAAATTATTTGCGTAGTCATACCGATTCAAAAAATGTTTGCGACAGATACCCACCCGCCTGACGGCATCCTCCCCAAAGCATCGGGGAGGGTTGGGGAGGGGTCTTGTCTATGTGTCGCATTCTTTTTTCAAATTGGTATCAGGTAATAGACAATAGGTAAAAGTGTTTCAGAAAATATAGGTGTATGGGGTTATTTTCAAAAATCAAATAAGAG
>NZ_JACKZU010000722.1:0-1151 GCF_014222165.1 Nostoc sp. 2RC | reverse complement strand
GTGTGGGGGGAAAGAGAATTTATGCTTCCCCCTCCTTCCTCCCACACCTCCCACACCTCCCACACTTCCTAGAAAGCCCAATGCCCAATGCCCCATAACTTATTGTTACAGGTTCCAAAGTCTTCTACACTGACTGAAATAGGTTTTAATTTTCAATGGCGGCTCCTCATAATGGTTAATGATAGTGAGTACATCAGGCAAGCTGAAGCCACTCGCGTGCAAGTGCTAAGCGAAGCACTACCTTACATTCAACAGTTCACCGGCCGGACTGTTGTTGTTAAATATGGTGGCGCAGCAATGAAAGATAGCACCCTCAAAGATCAAGTCATCCGTGACATTGTATTTTTATCTTGTGTTGGCTTGCGGCCAATTCTAGTCCACGGTGGCGGGCCAGAAATTAATAGTTGGTTAGATAAATTAGGAATTGAACCGCAATTTAAGAATGGTCTACGTGTTACCGATTCCCCCACAATGGATGTGGTGGAAATGGTTTTAGTCGGTCGGGTTAATAAAGAAATTGTGGCGTTGATTAACCAAGCTGGAGGTTTAGCTGTAGGACTTTGCGGCAAAGATGGTAATTTGATTACAGCTCGTCCCCAAGGTCAAGAAGGCATCGGTTTTGTAGGGGAAGTCAGTAATGTAGATATCAAAATTTTAGAAACCCTCGTTAATAATGGCTATATTCCGGTAGTATCCAGCGTCGCCGCAGATGAAACAGGACAAGCTTACAACATTAATGCTGATACTGTGGCTGGAGAAATTGCCGCAGCATTAGGAGCAGAAAAGCTAATTTTATTAACTGACACTAGAGGTATTTTAAAAGATTATAAAGATCCATCTACCTTAATTCCTAAAGTAGATATTCGCGAAGCTCGCGAATTAATTAGTGCTGGTATAGTTAGCGGTGGTATGATTCCTAAAGTCAATTGTTGCGTGCGATCGCTTGCTCAAGGAGTACGTGCAGCACACATTATCGATGGACGCATTCCCCACGCCCTACTTTTAGAAATCTTCACTGACGTTGGTATCGGGACAATGATTCTCGGTTCGCAGTTTACATCGTAAAAGGGCATGGGGCAAGCAGGAGGTGTGGGAGGTGTGGGAGGTGTGGGAGGATGTGGAAGAAATCTTTCCCCCCTCTCTCCCCACAC
>NZ_JACKZU010000721.1:0-1186 GCF_014222165.1 Nostoc sp. 2RC | reverse complement strand
CCCCAACCCTCCCCTTGCCAAGGGGAAGGCGCCGTCAGGCGGGTGGGGCATCTGTCGCAAACATTTTTTGAATCGGTATTACTTCATTTATCTAAGTAAATTTAACAATATTTTTAATAAATAATGTTATTAACAATACTTTATGTAGGATGATGTGTTACATTGGTATTTGATAGATGCTTTGTATCTGTATCTTGCTATTGTGGAGATTATCTGTGTAATCTGAAGTTTTACAGTGTTGACAAAAAAATTTGACAATACTTAACAATTTGCAAAGATGTGTCATTGAAATTAACTATTCCAGAGAAATTCTCTCACAATTGAGTAGAATGACAAATACAGCGACGCAACTATTTCATGAATTAGTTACCCTAGAACTGTAGACTTATGTTTTCAGTCCTGACTTATTTCAGTATTTTGCCTCAGAGGCATACCAGTCAAAACCACACCAAATCCTTCATTCAGAGCTCCCACAAATCATAATGCCTGTGATTGAGAAAAAAAGAACTCGCGATCTGCCCCAAATTAACGAAAGGATTCGCTTCCCGAAAATTCGGGTTATTGACACTGATGGCGGCCAATTGGGGATTATGCCCCCCCAAGAAGCACTACAACTAGCAGAGGAAAAAGAACTAGATTTAGTGCTATTAAGTGACAAAGCTGACCCGCCAGTTTGTCGGATTATGGACTATGGGAAATACAAGTTTGAACAGGAGAAAAAGGCGCGGGAAGCCCGTAAAAAACAGCACACGGCTGATGTCAAAGAAGTTAAAATGCGCTACAAAATAGAAGAACACGACTACAACGTCCGTGTCAAGCAAGCAGAGCGCTTTTTAAAAGATGGTGATAAAGTCAAAGCGACTGTGATGTTTCGGGGTCGAGAAATTCAACACAGCGACCTCGCTGAAGATTTACTCAAACGTATGGCAACGGACTTAGAGCCGTTTGGTGAAGTCCAGCAAGCGCCCAAAAAAGAAGGGCGAAACATGATGATGCTTCTCTCACCCAAAAAATAATCTTCTAATTTTTCAATAAATAAGCGAACAAAATCCCTTGGTTAGAAGCCAGGGGATTTTTTCATTTTGGGTATTGGGCATGGGGCATTGGGCATCAATACTGCTCGCTTTGTGCATTTTCAACTCGGAATTTGGTTTTGGGAAAAGGTGAGCCAGCGCGGTCTTGGGGG
>NZ_JACKZU010000720.1:0-1193 GCF_014222165.1 Nostoc sp. 2RC | reverse complement strand
CCCCTGCCCCCTGCCCCACTCCCTTGCTATCTTTTCATGTCAAACTCAGCCAAGCAAAAACTTGGCTGGCAATGGTCATAAAAAGATAGCATAAAAGGGAATATTTTAATTGTGCGTTAGCGATCGCCTACAATCTGAGAGCAAAAATAAACCCACCATGCCGTTGAAATTTGTCTTGTGTCAATTTATACGGAATGATTGCGGTTTGTAATATAGTTGGATTTGTAGCCGCTAACTCACTTAGGGACTTGCAAACAAAAAAATATTCCATAGAAGACTGTTGACTGTCAACGACCCCAAGCGCAATAATTTATTTTTTAGAGTTCCCTTAGCATCAAAGGCAATTATTTGGTTGAGTATAGTCCCTCTAATTTTTGCTCTGGAGGGAATTTAATTTTTGCAAACTACCTCAGTAGCGATCGCAATTCGCAGAACTAACAACTGAGGTTAATGAGAGTTTGTCAAATCTAGTACTTTGAAAAACGTCACAATCAGTTATTATATGAGCGTATGTGTAAGTTCAGCTCATGCTACCTGATTTACTGCTCCCCTCGAACATTCATCAAACTATTGCTGAATCAGAGAGGAATATGCAATATTTGTTTGCAATTTTGTTAAATCTGTTTTCTGCTGAACTCATCGCTATTTGTTGAAAATTACCTGATCTGACATGACTATTTACGTTGGAAATCTCTCCTACCGCGCTACTGAAGCAGACTTAAGAGCAGTGTTTGCAGACTACGGCGAGGTCAAAAGAGTTGTCTTACCTACTGACCGCGAAACAGGACGATTGCGGGGCTTTGCTTTTGTTGATATGAATGAAGATGCTCAAGAGGACGCAGCCATCACAGAATTAGATGGTGCAGAATGGATGGGCCGTCAACTGAGAGTTAACAAAGCTAAACCACGAGAAGATAATCCACGAGGTAGCTGGTCTAAAAAACAAGATTTTTAATAAAGACGAGTTTCTAGTGTAGCAAATTATTTCTTGGTCATCAAGACTAAGTAGCTAAAATTAACTAGAAACAATTAGCCAAGAAACAACTTGATGGAACTACGTCCGACCAGTCGGGATTGGTTAAAAATATCACGACTAGTAGTCCGTCAAGTCAACTTTGCTGGGTGAGGGCAGGGGAAAGGGAAAGGGTTAAAGGGTAAGGGATTTAAAACCTTTCCCCTTTCCCCTTTCCCCT
>NZ_JACKZU010000719.1:0-1206 GCF_014222165.1 Nostoc sp. 2RC | reverse complement strand
TCCCCATCTCCCCATTCCCCATTCCCTAGTTACCATCACTCTGACGCGCTGTTCGCATAGCTTGAACAAATTGCTCAAACAAGTAATCAGCATCGTGAGGGCCAGGGCTGGCCTCTGGGTGATATTGTACAGAGAATACAGGCAGAGACTTGTGACGTACCCCGGCAACGGTGCGATCGTTTAAATTTAGGTGACTAACTTCCACAACTGTTGCGGGTAGGGAATTTGGATCAATGGCAAAACTATGGTTTTGGCTGGTAATTTCTACCTTTTGTTGTAAACCCGCTGGCTGGTTCAAACCACGGTGACCAAATTTGAGTTTATAGGTTTCTGCTCCCAAGGCATGACCCAAAATTTGATGTCCCATACAAATCCCAAAGATGGGTTTTTGACTCAGCAGCAGCGCTTTGGTAGTTGCAATTCCTTCGGTGACGGTAGCAGGGTCACCAGGCCCGTTAGAAAGAAAGACACCATCAGGATTGTAGTTGAGAATTTCCTCTGGTGGCGTATCAGCAGGTACAACAATTACCCGACAACCATAACTGGCTAAACGACGTAAAATATTGCGTTTGATGCCAAAGTCCAGGGCAACAACGGTAAAGGGTTTCTCTATATTGTTGGTGGTTTCCGGATTAAATTCCCAGGCTGGAATCGTGGGATCTGACCATTCATAAGTTTTTGCCGTCGTCACTTCCCGAACCAGATTCAATCCTGCCATGTTGGGAGCTGCTTGCACCTGCTCTAGCAATTCTCCCTCATCCAGAATAGCTGTGGAAATACCACCGTTCATGGCTCCGAACATCCGGATTTTGCGGGTGAGGGCGCGGGTGTCGATGCCATAGATAGCTGGTATCTGATGCTGTTTGAGGTAGTCGGGTAAGGATTGGGTCGATCGCCAATTACTTGGTCGATGACAAATGTTTCGGGCGATGGCACCCCGCACTTGGGGGCGTTGTGATTCCTCATCTTCAGGGTTGACACCAGTATTCCCCAATTCTGGATAAGTAAAAATCACAATCTGACCGCAGTAACTAGGGTCGGTCAGTACTTCTTGATAGCCAGTCATCCCAGTGTTGAATACCACTTCTCCAATGGCGGTTCCCGTAGCACCGAAAGACCAACCGCGATAAGTGGTTCCATCTGCCAAGACAAGTAAAGCTGGTATTGCGTCAGACAAGGACATAGAGTGGGGAGTGGGGAGTGGGG
>NZ_JACKZU010000718.1:0-1216 GCF_014222165.1 Nostoc sp. 2RC | reverse complement strand
CCCATCTCCCCTACTCCCCCACTCCCCCAGCCACTTCCACAATCAGTTCCTTGATTCGATCCTGTGGTAAGCCTAACTCCTGACTGAGAGTGGCTTGAAGTTGGTTCATATCGGTGATGGGAAATTCAAATACTATGGTTTTGAGAACTGAGTTACTGGTTTTAACGTTCACCCGTGAAATTCCTTGTTGTCTGAGGATTTGCACTTCTATGGCCGCTACTCTTTTTGTCATTTGCCGTGATGATTGAGTATCGGCTAGCAGGTATTTTTTGGTGACATGATAGCGACTCAAAATTCGATCTCCAACAAAGCCGCTTCCCAGCCAAAAAACTAGTCCAATCACGGGTAAGGACAACCAAAATACAAACCCCAGCGATCGCAACACTTGAAAACGTTGAAGTTGCTGCATGGAAAGCATGAGATAGAATACTTACTGTTACTTCTGTGTTATTTAACCTTAATCCTAAAACTAAGAAGTAAGCAAAGACAGCAACTTAAGCAAATGGCATGTTGATCTTACTAGTAGAAGATGACGCATCGCAGTTAGAACCACTAAGAGCAGCATTGTTAAAAGCGGGGCATATAGTAGATGCAGTGACTGATGGCGAAACAGGACAGTGGTTTGCCCTACGCAAAGATTATGATTTGCTAATTTTAGATTGGATGTTGCCCAAAGTTAGCGGCGTAGAATTATGTCAAACCTACCGACACGCAGGTAAAGTAGCTCCCATACTCATGTTGACAGCCAAAGACACTGTTTCCGATAAAGTCAAAGGTTTAGATGCTGGAGCCGACGATTACTTAGTCAAACCCGTGGATGTGCTGGAATTATTGGCACGGGTGCGGGCACTGGGAAGGCGATCGCCAATGTGGCAAGGAGATATACTCACCTTGGGCGATTTGCAACTTCATTTATCCAACTTGATACTTGAACGCGGTTCCCTAACAACTCAGCTTTCTAGCCGCGAGTTTCAACTCATGGAATATATGATGCGTCATCCCCGCCAAGTCTTATCTCACGGTCAAATTGAGCAAGCCCTGTGGAATTGGGGAGAAGAACCAGAAAGTAACGCAGTTACCACCTTAGTTCGCCGTTTACGCCAACGGCTACAAACTATTGGTATCAAAGATTGGATAGAAACCGTACATCGTATGGGTTATCGGTTAAATCCGCCAAGTTAGTGGAGAGATGGGGGGATGGGGAGATGGGGAGATG
>NZ_JACKZU010000717.1:0-1234 GCF_014222165.1 Nostoc sp. 2RC | reverse complement strand
GCGATCGCCATAAATCGATACCAAAATTAGTTTAGCAAAATGCACACCATCATTAATACCCCATCAGTGTTTAGTTGCAAAACACCCGGCGCTGGGTGGATAAATTTAGCCCAGGTTCGCCAACTGGAATATGACGAAGTATTGCACAGTTACCCTGTTGCAATTGTTACTTGGCACAACGGCGATAAGCAAGCTTTCAAGCGCGAAAATGCCACAGCAATTATGCAAGCTTGGCTTGAAGCTACAGAACTCATGGAGCAGCGTTGCAATTGTAATAGTCACCGTTTCAAAAACCGCAGATTATGACCAAACATGACACCTGGGTGAAACTCAAACCCGGCAACCCTTACGAACCAATCTTAGACATGTTCCCAGACGGCATGATTCCCATGCGTGACCCATTCCCCCTGGAGCGCGTGACCACAGCTGATGGTGAACAAGTAACGCTGTGGATTGTGGACTTGGAGCGCCTAAGTAGCATTCAAACTATTGCCCTAGCTCAAACTATTGCTCACCACTGCGGTACTGACCCAAGTGAGGTGGCACAAGAAGCAACCGCAGCTGGTGGCTTTTCTATGAAGCATGAGTGGATCGATTCTATGCTATGCGGCCCAGAAGGGTTTCAAAGACAGAAAGAACTTGCTGATTTTTTGGAAACTGCACCACAGCCACCATCTGCTAAAGCATACCGGGAATTTTATAACAGCCAGTACACCCGCTGGATTGAGGGTGATGAAGTACCGCCGCCAATCAACTCCATTGAAGACGTTGACCCCAGGCTTAGAACACCGGCACTCAAACAAGCGCTAAAAATGCATCAAATCCAAACAGCAATTGCCCAGGGCGGTTATTCAGTTTTGGATGTGTTAACCGGACGGGCTTTCGTTGATGCTCTTAACCAAATTGACCCCCAAACCCAATATTTCTTAGTTGGCGAACCGGACGATTTTGACGAGGATGAAATTTATGAATATTGAAAATTTATCAGATATCCCACAACCCGATCCAGAATGGGATTATTACCCACTTTGGCATTCTTTACAGCACATTAAAGCCAAAATTGACGCGGCTTTAAAAGTCATGAACAAGCAGGAATATGCAAATTCTGTTACTGACGTAGAAATGAGAGAAATCCTCGATTTAGCTTCCGACAAGCTAATAGAAATTGTTAACTCATTAGAGCATGACGAAGAAGAATAACCGCCTGATGAATTGCAGTTTTTTAAATTGCGAT
>NZ_JACKZU010000074.1:0-25361 GCF_014222165.1 Nostoc sp. 2RC | reverse complement strand
GTGGGGGGAAAGATTTTTTCACCATCCTCCCACACCTCCCACACCTCCGTCTCCTCCCACACCTCCCACACTTCCTGCTTGCCCCATGCCCCATGCCCCATGCCCAATAACTAATGACCAATGACTAATGATAAATGACTACCGTTTTTGGAGAATTCTTGGGCAATTTTTGGCAGTATTTTTAACGGCGATTGTAGTTGTAATCTTGTGGGAAAATCTCAACCGGAATTTGCAGCAATTGGGAATTCAATTTGGATTTGATTTTCTCAACCAACAAGCTTCTTTTGAGATTGGTGAAAGACCCATTAGCTACAAACCAACTGATACCTACAGCCGTGCATTATGGGTGGGGTTAATTAATTCCTTGCGGGTGGCGATCGCTGGAATTTTTCTCACCACAATTGTGGGGATCACTGCTGGAATTGCCCGACTTTCTGACAACTGGCTGGTGCGGAATATCAGTATGGTTTATGTGGAAACATTCCGTAATACGCCTTTATTGTTGCAATTATTATTTTGGTACTTTGCTGTTTTCCTGAGCTTTCCCCAAGTAGAAAATAAAATATCGATTTTGGGTTTTATTAGCCTCAGTCAAAGTGGTTTAGAACTACCTTGGTTTACTTTATCACCGGAATTTTCAGCTTTGTTGTTGGGATTAACTTTTTACACGGCTGCGTTTATTGCAGAAATTGTTAGAGGTGGGATTAAATCAGTACCTCAGGGACAATGGGAAGCAGCGCGATCGCTAGGATTAAAACCAGGGTTGGTGATGCGACTGGTGATTTTTCCCCAGGCTTTGCGGGTAATAATTCCTCCGTTGACTAGTCAATATCTGAATTTAACGAAAAATTCTAGTTTGGCCATCGCCATTGGCTACCCTGATATTTATTTTGTGGCTTCTAGCACTTTTAACCAAACAGGCAGAGCCGTAGAAGTAATATTACTAATTATGCTCACCTATCTCATCTTGAGTTTGAGTATTTCTCTAGTGATGAATTTATTTAATCGCACCGTGCAAATTCAAGAAAGATGATAGCCAGTGAGGAGATGGGAAAAAATAGCCAATGATAAATGAAAAATTGATTTGGTTGCGAAAAAATTTATTCAGTACTTGGTACAACAGTTTGTTAACTGTTGCTTGTTTGCTTTTCTTGTTTTGGGTTGCACGAGGAATAATCACTTGGGTAACGATTCAAGCACAATGGTCGGTAATAGAAGTTAATTTACGTTTATTTTTAGTGGGGAGGTTTCCCCAAACACTGTATTGGCGGGTTTGGACAGTGCTGGCCATCGCTGCAATTGTCAGCGCCATCACTGGGGGTGTATTCTTTCACAAGCAACAGTTAACAAAACGTGGAATTATTATTTATATATTTATAGTTGGTGTTTTATTAGTTATTTTGCCAGTGGATTTAATATCCCGCTTACAGTTATTATTAATTGGAGTTTTAATATTTGCAGGTTTTGGGGTTGGCAGAAACTTTGCAGAAGTTTTAACTCCTTGGCTTTCTTTATTATGGTTATTATCTTTCCCTGTTATTTTCTGGCTAATTGGTGGTGGATTTGGATTGCAATCTGTACCAACCAATTTATGGAATGGTTTACTACTTACTTTGCTAATGGCAGCAGTCAGTATTGTGCTTTCCTTTCCCATTGGAGTTTTACTGGCTTTAGGACGCACAAGTGATTTACCCGTTGTGCGTTGGTTTTCTATTCTGTACATCGAAATCGTCAGGGGAGTTCCATTAGTTGGGATTTTGTTTCTAGCTCAAGTAATGTTGCCTTTATTTTTGCCAACTGATGTGCGTTTAGATAGGGTATTAAGAGGAATTGCCGGACTGGTATTATTTAGTGCTGCTTACATGGCAGAAAATGTACGCGGTGGATTGCAATCAATTCCACGGGGACAAATTGAAGCTGCAAAAGCATTAGGATTAAATACAATTTTAGTGGTTTTATTAATTATTTTGCCCCAAGCTTTACGCGCGGTAATTCCTGCCATCGTCGGTCAATTTATCAGTTTATTTAAAGATACTTCACTTTTATCTTTGGTGGGATTACTAGAACTCACGGGTATGGCTCGTTCGATTTTGGCACAGCCAGAATTTCTCGATCGCTATGCAGAAGTGTATTTATTTATTGGATTGATTTACTGGGTATTTTGTTACTCCATGTCGCTAGCTTTTCGGCGTTTAGAAAAACAGTTAAATCAGTAGTTAGGAGATGAAAAATAAATTTCCGAATAATTATAAAATTCATATTTGATTTGTGTAAAGCTAGGTAATCAGCTTACTAAAAAACTCGGAGGTGGATATCTGTGACAACAGAACAAAAACCGATAATTATTGCTGAAAATGTTCACAAGTGGTATGGCAAATTCCACGTTCTTCAAGGTGTAAGTTTGACAGTAAATCGGAAAGAAGTTGTAGTTTTAATGGGGCCTTCTGGTTCTGGTAAGTCTACTTTTATTCGTACTTTCAATGCTTTAGAAGCATACCAAGAAGGGAGAATTGAAATTGATGGAATTACTTTAAGCCATGACTTGCGAAATATTGAAGCCATCCGCAAAGATGTGGGAATGGTTTTTCAACAGTTTAATTTATTTCCCCATTTAACAGTGCTGCAAAACATAACTTTGGCACCGATTTGGGTGAAGCGATCGCCAAAAGTCAAAGCTGAAGAATTAGCCATGCAACTACTAGAAAGAGTAGGCATTTTAGAACAAGCGCACAAATATCCAGGACAATTATCTGGTGGACAACAGCAGCGAGTGGCGATCGCTCGTGCTTTAGCTATGCAACCTAAAATTATGTTGTTTGATGAACCCACTTCAGCCTTAGATCCAGAAATGGTAAGGGAAGTATTGGATGTGATGCGGAGTCTGGCCCGCGATGGAATGACAATGGTAGTCGTCACTCACGAAGTTGGATTTGCCCGCGAAGTCGCCGACCGAGTTATTCTCATGGATAGCGGTACACTCATCGAGTCAGCTACCCCAGAAATATTTTTCACTAATCCCAAAGAAGAAAGAACCCGTAAATTTTTATCGCAAATTCTCTAAAAAAATGGAATTGCGACATCTGCGCTACTTTATCGCTGTGGCCGAGGAACTGCACTTCAGTAAAGCCGCCGAACGACTACACATTGCTCAACCGCCCTTAAGTCAGCAAATTCAGCAACTAGAGGCGCAATTGGGAGTAGAACTGTTTCACCGTAAAACCAAGCGACAGGTGCAGCTAACAGAAGCCGGACAAGTATTTTTGCAAGAAGCTTATCAACTTTTAGCTCAACTCCAAAAAGCAATTGAGCTAACTCAAAAAATTGGCAGAGGTGAAAAGGGACAATTACGAATTGGCTTTACCAGTTTGGTAACTTATAATTTGCTTCCCCTAATTTTGCGACAATTTCGAGAACAGTTTTCCGAAGTCGAGTTGATTTTACAGGAATTAACTACAACTGAACAAGAGCGATCGCTACAAGAGAGCCGCATCCATATAGGCTTTGCTCATCCACCATTGGAAGATAATACACTCAATCAAAAGTGCATTCAGGAAGAAGCTTTAATTGTGGCTTTAGCAGAAACTCATTCCTTAGCTGAACGAGAAAATATTTCAGTATCATCCCTAGTGAATGAAAACTTTATCATGTTTCCTCGACATTTAGGCTCTGGACTTTACGACCAAATTGTAAGTCTTTGTCAGCAAGGAAATTTTAGTCCGAAAGTAACTCAAGAAGCGATTCAAATGCAGACAATTATCGGGTTAGTTTCAGCTGGAATGGGAATTGCCATCGTACCGTCTTCGTTGCAAAATCTTCAAAGAAATGGTGTAGTTTATCGTAGTTTTGAGGAGAAAACACCATTAGTAGAAACGGCTATAATTTGGCGGGAAGAAGATATAACGCCTGTACTAAGGAAATTTCTGCAAGTTGTCATGAGTATCTGTGGCAAATGACCACCATCATAAGTTAGGTATAACGTGAGGAGTTCAACGAAATTTGAATTTGGAATTTGGAGCGAAGCGACGTGACTACTACACTACACTGGCAAGAGCGAGTTGGTAATCAAAGAGATTGGGTTTGGCGGGGCTGGCAAACTCGCTATACTTATATTCGCTCTGCCAAAAATGATGAAAAAACACAGCCTTTAATTTTATTACATGGCTTTGGCGCTTCCATTGGTCATTGGCGACATAATTTAGAGGTGCTAGCGGAACATCACACCGTTTACGCACTAGATATGCTGGGTTTTGGCGCTTCCGAAAAAGCCGCAGCTAATTACAGCATCGAACTTTGGGTAGAACAAGTTTACGATTTTTGGCAAACATTTATCCGCGAACCAGCAATATTAATTGGCAATTCCAACGGTTCGCTGATTTCTTTAGCCGCCGCCGCCGCTCATCCTGACATGGTGCGCGGTGTGGTGATGATGAGTTTACCCGACCCCTCCCTGGAACAAGAAGCAATTCCTCCCGTACTGCGGCCAGTGGTAAGGGGAATTAAAAATATTGTGGCTTCACCGTTTATTCTCAAACCTGTATTTAACTTTGTCCGTCGTCCCGGCGTACTGCGTCGCTGGGCTAGTCTCGCCTACGCTAACCCAGAAGCCATAACCGACGAACTAATAGAAATTTTAGCAGGCCCTCCCCAAGACCGGGGTTCAGCGAGGGCGTTTAGTGCTTTGTTTAAAGCCACAATTGGAATTAATTTTAGTCCCAATGTCAAGGTATTATTACCAACCTTAACAATCCCCATGTTGTTAATTTGGGGACAAAAAGATCGGTTTGTTCCCCCAGCCTTAGCTAGTCAATTTGCCCAATATAACGAGAAATTGGAAGTCCTGAATTTACAAGACGTGGGTCATTGTCCCCACGATGAATGTCCGGAACAAGTCAACCAAGCGATTTTAAATTGGATTGACAAAGTGATGGGATTTTAGATTATTTGGATGGGGCATTGGGGATTGGGCATTGGGCATGGGGAAAGGGCAAGGGGTAAAGGGGAAAGGGGAAAGATTAAATTTATTCCTTTTCCCTTTTCCCTTTAACCTTTTCCCCTGCTCCCCCTGCTCCCCATCTCCTCATCACCTAACCAACGGTGGTTTGGCTGCTGTCAACGTTTGTAGCGCCGTTTACAGTGCGGGCTACAGAAATCATTCTGTCGAGGATTTGTTGGTTGGGGACTTTACCTTTTAAGACTACAGTGCTGCCTGTTTGAGCAACCCAAAGGGTATTAACATCATCAAGTTGGGGGTCTTGGTCAAATGCTAAAGCTACTCGTTTGGCTAAACCACTTTGGTCATATTCTCCATTTAATCCCAGACGTTCTGGCGGTATTGTTTGTGTGGCGGTAGGCGCAGCAGTTTGGGGTATTGCCTGTGGAGTAGGATTTACTTCAGCATTTTGAGGTTTTTCCATTCCAAATAGTCTTTGTAACCAACCCATAAAAATTATCTCCGATTAAAGGTTCAATCAAGTTTGAATATACAACTTTTACCAACAGGTAACATCTGCCGATGAAAAGATATGCAATCAAAGAGAATCCTGCCAGCGAAATAATTTCTAGATAAATTGTCTCTATCAATTGAAATGAGTGTAGCTATTAAGTTTAAAATAAAAGTTCTCACTTATTATTTTTTAGTGGAGCAGTACGTCTAGTACAATCCTGCTCTAGCCCCTGTTGGCGAAGATGAAACATACTCTTTCTGTTCTGGTAGAAGATGAGGCGGGGGTTCTGTCCCCCCTTTCTGGTTTTTTTTCCCGTCGTGGTTTTAATATTGAAAGCCTTGCTGTTGGCCCGGCTGAACAGGGAGGTGTTTCACGAATTACGATGGTTGTACCTGGTGACGATCGCGTCATCGAACAACTCACCAAGCAATTATACAAGTTAGTTAATGTCCTCAAGGTGCAGGATATTACCGAAACTCCTTGTGTGGAACGAGAATTGATGCTGTTAAAGGTGAATGCTACTAGCAGCAATCGTTCTGAAGTTATCGAACTGTCTCAGATTTTCCGGGCGCGAGTTGTGGATGTGGCGGAAGATTCTCTGACTTTAGAGGTGGTGGGAGATCCTGGTAAAATGGTGGCGATCGTGCAGGTGTTACAAAAATTTGGTCTGAGAGAAATCGCCCGCACCGGTAAAATCGCCCTGACTCGTGAATCGGGTGTGAACACTGAATTACTCAAATCTTTGGAAGCAAAGGTTTAGGAGTTCACAACAAGTTAGAACCAAGCTGCTGTTGTATGTTTTTGTGTTGACTGTTGTGTGTTAACCGTCAACGAACAAGTGTCATTTAAAAGCCTCATACCTTACTAGGGTAGTACAGCTAGCTGTACTACCCTATAGTTTATTGATGTGTTGCAAAGATTGTTTTTTGGGATTTGAGATTTTGGATTAAAAGAATTTGCAATAATACTGCCGATGCCAATTTGGTACAACTTTATTTAGTGACTGTTATTACTAAAATACGAATAAGCATAGACTGTTATGTCTTTTTATATGCACAACTATCGCCAAATTGGCATGACGCAACAGTTAAGCAACTGCTACAAATTTGTTAGAAAGATAAAAGTTTAAAAGCAAGTTTTAATAGTCTTCAAATATGACTATTACTTGAGTTTTAGTCTTGGGTTAATAAATAGGTGTGTTGATTTTGAGCAAGAATATTTGTTCGAGATAAATTTTGGGCTGTCCTTGCAGGTAATTGTTAACTGTTGATTCTTGAGTGTTGATTGTCAACAGTTAACAACCTGAACTTAGATGAAGTTGATATTACAGGGTAATTCTACACGATAAAAATCCTTTTTTGAGGATAAACGGCTATAGGCTAAATTTAATTGTCTAATCGAACCGATGATTATTTAGATTATTCTAGAGGTTTTGACAGGCATGAATTTATTATTGCTATTCGTTTCTAATTGGCTGCCTCAAAAATTAATTAGCAAATTATTAAATACTTTGCTGAATATCAGAAACAGACATTTGTTTGTTTTTGATATTATTGTTTTTTCAGTAACAACTTTTTTAGCATTAAATTTATGTTTAGATGGTGAATTTGTCATTGAAGAATATAAATCACAACTAGCAATTGTCACAATAGTTTTTTTAGTAGCTAAACTGACTGTATTGTGGAATTTTGGTTTTTATCGACTTTACTGGCGCTATGCCAGTATTGAAGAACTTTTATATATAACTATACTGATGGGAATTGCGGTATTAATCCAAGCAGTATTCTTCGATGCTATGGAGCTTTTAGGATATTCTGGATTGGATATACTGCCGCGATCGCTACCTTTAATCGATGGTTTACTTTCGTGTATTTTCATTGGCGGATTGCGTTTTAGTATTCGGATTGTAGAAAGAATTAGTCAGCAACGTCCAGTATTTAATACCCAAGAAAGAGTGTTAATAGTTGGTGCTGGAAGTGCTGGAATTTCTTTGGTACAACAAATGCAAAGAAACCCGCAATTGGGATTTCATCCAGTTGCTTTTATAGATGACGATCGCCGCAAATTTGGAGCATATATACGTGGGATTCCTGTAATTGGCGATCGCTATCAAATTCCTGATGTTTTAAAATCTCTACAAATCCACAAAGTTATCATTGCCATGCCGACGGTTGCAGGTGGAGTTATTCGAGAAATTGTAGATATTTGCAAAGCAACTGGTACTCAAACTAGCACTTTACCGGGTATACATGAAATCCTCAATGGTCGGGTGCGAGTTGATAGTATTAGAGATGTAAGAATTGAAGATTTACTCAGACGGGAACCCGTACAAATAGATTTTGAAAAAGTTTCTCAATTTCTTCAAGGTAAAACAGTATTGATTACAGGTTCTGGTGGTTCCATTGGTAGTGAACTTTGTCGTCAAATTTTTAAATGCAATCCTGCCAAAATGATACTTATCGGACATGGAGAAAACTCTGTTTTCAACATCCAACAAGAACTAGAACAACTCGTTCAAGTCCTAAAAAACGAGCATCAATCAGCAATTAATTCCACTGAAATTTCTAGCTTTATTGCTGATATTCGCTTCAAATCTCGACTAGAATATGCATTTGAAACTTTTCAGCCAGATGTAATTTTTCATGCTGCGGCTCATAAACACGTCCCATTAATGGAATTAAATCCAGTAGAAGCAATCACGAATAATGTAATGGGAACCAAAAATTTATTAGAATTAGCTTTGCAATATGATGTCAAACATTTCGTGATGATTTCTACAGATAAAGCAGTTAACCCCACTAATGTTATGGGTGCTAGTAAAAGAGTCGCAGAAATGTTAGTGTTGCAAGCTGCAAAAGAAAGTGGCAATCCTTATGTCACAGTACGTTTTGGCAACGTTTTAGGTAGTCGAGGTAGTGTAGTTCCCACTTTTAAAAAACAAATTGCAGCAGGGGGGCCGGTAACCGTTACTCATCCAGATATTTGTCGTTATTTCATGACTATTCCGGAAGCAGTGCAACTAGTTTTGCAAGCTGCGGTACTTGGTCGCGGTGGCGAAGTTTTGATGTTGAATATGGGTAAACCTGTAAAAATCGTAGACTTAGCAAAGGAATTGATTCGCCTTTCCGGATACGAAGTTAACCGAGATATTGAGATTGTATTTACTGGTTTGCGTCCAGGAGAAAAATTATTTGAAGAATTGTTTATTCCTGGGGAAGAATATGAACCAACCGAACATAAAAAACTGTTAGTAGTTAAAAATGCTAGTAAAATTATTCCAGATAATTTGGATATTACTGTAGCAACTTTGTGTCAAGCAGCAGTGAAAAATGATATCAATTTGATTCTGTTTTTACTCGAACAATTAGTGCCAGGATATAAACCAAAACATTTAGATAATTATCTGCCAGCGAGTATTTACAGTCATACTTCTAATACTTCACTCAGAGTTAAGTCAAACAAGAATATTTTGGCACAAGCTAAATCTTAAAAAAGCAGCCAATCTACGTCTAAATTCCATCATTACTCCTACAGATGTTAACAGCCTAATCTGCACAGCCAAGCAAATTTGAGTAATTGAGCATCTACCTTAATTTCAAAAATCAATATGTACAAAACCTCTACTATCAACAGTATTTCCCAGGTATTTGATAGAGTCTCTAGGGTTAATCACAGATATTTGGCTGGAATTAAAAACATCGCCAAGATTTTTGTGACAAGAAGAAGTGAGTGGTCAATTGGAATTTATGTAGGCGAATCTCCTTTGGATTTAGTTTCGCCACACACAATTATTAATCCGGTATTAACTGCTCAGGACGTAACAGATATTCCAGCATACTTTGTTGCCGACCCTTTTATGGTTCGTGAAAACGACATTTGGCATATGTTCTTTGAGGTGTTGAACGGTATACAAAATAAAGGAGTCATAGGACTAGCAACTAGCACTGATGCATACAAATGGAATTACCAACAAATTGTTCTTGATGAGCCATTTCATTTATCTTATCCGTATGTCTTTAAAGTTGAAAATGATTATTATCTGATTCCAGAAACCGCAGAAGCAAGTTCTATTCGTTTATATAAAGCGATTAATTTTCCCACACAATGGTCTTACGTCAAAGATTTACTCGCTCAAGGTGATTTTGTCGATTCTAGTGTTTTTAAATACAACGATCTTTGGTGGTTGCTAACTGCAACATCAGAAGCAAGAAATACATTGCGTCTTTATTATTCTCAACATTTAATGGATACTTGGATTGAACATCCGAAAAGTCCTGTAATTCAGGGAAATAAACGTATAGCAAGACCAGCAGGTAGAGTTATAGAATTCGATAATAAAATTATCAGATATACCCAGGATTGCGAGCAAATCTATGGTTATCAAGTTCGAGCATTTGAAATAACTGAATTGACAACAACAAATTATCTAGAACAGGAAGTTAAACATAATCCAATTATTCAAGCCAGTGGAATGGGTTGGAATCAAATAGGTATGCATCATATTGATGCTCACCAAATCGATAAAAAGAAATGGGTTGCATGTGTGGATGGAAAGCGTTATCGATTAGTTTTTGACCCAAGATTTCATAGCTGAAGAATTTGTGAAATTGTTTGCAAACTCCACAGATACAGCGAAAAGTCAAAGCGCTGACTTCTGGCGCTGTGAACTTTTCCAAACCAATGAATTTATTTAGCAAAAAATAGCAAGGAATGAAAGAAATGTTAATTGTCACAAAAAAGTTTATCTTTTCAGTGGGAGAAGTCTGGTTTGATGAAAATCGAGAAGCATTAAACAATGTCGATGTGGTGCATTACAGGCAATTATTACATCCCATCAAAGGCGGTCAGTGTGATGAATTTTACACAAGATTGATTGATTTAACTAAAAATCAAGATGAACTTTGGGAAACTATCAGTAGTAATGATAGATATAAAATTAGACGCGCAGAGCAAAAAGACCAAGTTATTTACGAATATTGGGAGAAAATTGATTCTGATATTCTCAATGAATTTTCGGATTTCTATGATTCATTTGCTGACCAAAAAGGTCTGACTAAAATTAATAGAGTTCAACTACAAAATCGTGCTGATGCTGGTGTAATTGATATTTCACGTGTGAAATTAAAAGATGGCGAATCTTTAGTCTGGCATGTTTATTATCGGACTCAAAATCGAGTCCGTCTTTTACATTCTGCATCTTTGAAAAATAACAATAATACTACTTATCAATCGATTTTAGGACGAGCAAATCGTTACCATCACTGGCAAGACATTGTGAGATTCAAGAATTTAGGGATTGTAACTTATGATTTTGGTGGTTGGTATACCGGAAATACAGATCGAGAAAAATTAGGGATTAATCAATTTAAAGAAAAGTTTGGTGGAGAAGTTGTCAAGAATTTTAACTGTGTTTATGGAATTACTTTGAAGGGCAAATTATATTTACATTTGCTGAATATATATACGAGGTTACCTCAATTATCTTTACTGCGTAGACCTTATTTTTTATCTCATACACCGAAGCAGTCGCAAGTCGAAACTTCCAGCGAATTGGAATTTTCCATACCAGAAGCACAGAGAGAGTAAGAAATGCAAAGCTTAGTTAATCGCTGGAAGAAGCTGACAAGTGGCTCTATCAATCGCCAAATTTTTGGTGCAGCGATGATAGTTGGTTTATTGACAGCATTAGTGAAAGTGGCGGCTGTTGCTAAAGAATTAGTGGTTGCTCAAAGGTTTGGTACCGGCGATGACATAGATGCTTTTTTTATTGCTTTGCTAATTCCTGCTTTTATTATTAATGTCATCGCCGGTTCTTTTAATACTGCTCTCATACCTACTTATATGCAGGTACAAGAACAGGAAGGTAAAAAAGCTGCTCAAAAACTTTTATGTGGAGCTACAACCAGTGGCTTGGGATTGTTAGGAATAACAACGATATTAATGATAGTCCTAGCACCTTTTTATTTACCACGAATTGCAGCCGGATTTAGTTCTCAAAAGTTAGAGCTAACTTTTCATTTGCTTTGTGCGATCGCACCTTTTATTCTACTAAGTGGCATAATTGTTATCTGGGGTGCTGTGTTAAATGCAGGGGAGCGTTTTGCTTTAGCAGCATTCTCACCAATTATTACTCCAACTGTTACCGTCGTATTACTTTTAACGTTGAAATCCTGGGGGATTTTCGCTTTAGCTGCTGGCTTAGTCTGCGGTGCAATATTAGAAATAATTCTGTTAGGAATAGCATTGCACCGACAAGGTATTTCATGGATTCCTAAATGGTATGGATTTGATACTAATCTGCGTCAAGTTGTTAGCCAGTATTTCCCCATGATTGCAGGCGGACTTTTAATGTGTAGTACAAATTTAGTCGATCAATCTATGGCAGCAATGTTGTTACCTGGTAGTGTAGCAGCACTCAACTACGGTAACAAAGTCATAGCATTTCCCATGTCTCTAGCCACTACAGCATTGAGTACTGCTGTGATTCCCTACTTTTCTAAAATGATAGCTGCTAACAATTGGATAGGAACCCGTCGCACACTTCGGCGATATATCCAAATCATTTTTCTCACAACTATTCTATTGTCAGCATTCTTATTTGTATTTTCTGAAACTATAGTCAGAATACTCTTTCAAAGAGGTTCATTTACTGCTGATGACACTCGTTTAGTTGCTCAAATTCAAAATTGCTTTGCATTGCAAATTCCTTTTCACGTAGCAGGAATTTTGGTTGTGCGCTTAATTTCTGCAATGCAAGCCAATCATATATTAATGTGGGCTTCTGCCTACAATCTCATCAACAATATTGTGTTCAACTATTTATTCCTTCATTATTTTGGTGTCGCAGGTATCGCTCTATCAACAGCTTTGGTTTCTGCATTAGCATTCTTGTTTTTATCATACTTCGCAGATAAAAATCTCAAGAAAAACTGTCCTAGTCTAACAACTTAATTTGCGGATTCTTCTTCTGTGCGCCTCCTGTATGATTTTCAATATTGCCACACCATGAAAATAACATTAATTATTCATTCCCTGACCTATGGCGGTGCTGAACGTATTATCTCAATCATGGCAAATTACTGGTCAGCTAAAGGATGGAACATCACTCTACTAACATTTGATAACAATCAAATACCGGACTTTCCTTTAAACTCCGATATAACTTATATTCCCTTAGATATAGCAGCGAAATCTCCCAATGTAATCATTGGCATTGTGAATAATTTAAAACGTATCTCCATCCTACGAAATGCGATTATTAATAGCAATCCAGATGTTGTAATTAGTTTCATGTCTAGAATTAATATCATTACTTTACTAGCTACGCGATGGTTGAAGATTCCAGTTATAATTTCTGAACGTAGCAACCCCGAAAAAAGCTATTTAAGTTGGAATTGGCAACAATTACGCAAATGGACTTATGTATTTGCAGATAAAATTGTTTTTCAAACTCAGCGAGCAAGAGATTATTTTCCAGTAAAACTGCAAAATCAGAGTTGTATAATTCCTAATATGGTGATATTACCACCAATAAAAAAGCAGTCTGACGAAAAATTTTCAACCAAGCGATCGCTCATTGCTATGGGACGTTTTGTACCAGAAAAAGGCTTTGATTTATTGCTAAAAGCTTTTGCTAAACTAAAAGATAATTACCCAGAATGGACATTGACGATATTAGGAGACGGAAAGCTACGCCCAGAATTGGAATCATTGCGTAACCAATTGGGATTAAGCGATCGCGTTTATTTTCCAGGGATGGTAAATGATATTTATGCTTTTTTACAGCAAGCAGATATTTTTATTATGTCTTCCCGATTTGAAGGTTTTCCCAATGCGATTTGCGAAGCAATGGCATGTGGTTTACCAGTGATATCTACAGATTGTCCTAGCGGGCCGCGAGAAATTATTCGTGATGGAATAGATGGAATTTTAGTTCCCAATGAAGATATTTCAGCATTAGCCGCAGCAATAGAAAAGCTGATATCTCACGAACAAGAACGCAATGCTTTAGCTGTTCGCGCACTAGAAGTAACCGAACGATTTAGCATCAAAAAAATCATGGGAATGTGGGAAGAAACGTTAATTCAAGTTATTCAAAAAGAATTCAGAAATCAGAATTCAGAATTCACAATCAAACACCACGAAATTTAGATGAATAAACCTCTTACAAAACTCTTTATTCTTTGCATCTAACCTCCGGGTTGCACCTTTGGCGGTATGCATGAGACAAAAAGATATTGATACAAGAGGTTGATTAAATACAACAATAAAATACATTTCTTGCTTGTGGCATATTTGGCGGTTCCTTTCTTCATAAGCAAATATTTAACAATGAATATCCGAAAATATCTTTACTTCAGTTATGCTTATTGTCGGCAATACAATTTTCCCCAACTCTATAATAAATTTGTCAAAGAAAGTTCATCGAATATTTCCATTGATACCACTAGAGAGTTACTCACTAAACTCTTGCTTCACTGCCAAAAGTCTGTACCATACTATGCAAAATTAATGAATAATCTTTCCAGTGAGGAAATTATTTACCAAAAGCCAGAACTATATCTTAAGCAATTACCAATCCTCACAAAAGATATTATTCGTGCCAATTTTGAAGAACTCAAATCTACAGATTTAGCACAGCGTCAGTGGTATTTCAATACATCAGGTGGTTCAACAGGAGAACCAATTATTTTAATTCAAGATGCTGAGTATAATGACAAATCTACAGCCATTAGCTTACTTTTTTCTTATTTAGTAGGTAGGGAATTAGGAGAACCAGAAGTACGTCTCTGGGGTTCAGAAAAAGACGTTTTTGATGGCACGATGGGATGGAAAGCGACTTTTTTTAATTTTTGGAAAAATACCACATATATGAATGCCTTTCAGATGACTCCTCAAAGAATGAGGATTTTTTTGAAATTGCTAAATACCAAACCACCAAAATTAATTGTTGCCTACGCTCAAGCCATTTATGAATTAGCGAAATTTGCTGAAGATGAAAACATTAAACTTGCTCCTCAAAAGGCAATTATAACTTCTGCTGGGACACTTTATGCTTGGATGCGGCAAAAAATTGAAGCTGTATTTCAGTGTAAAGTATTTAATCGTTATGGTTCTAGAGAAGTCAGTGATGTTGCTTGTGAAAAACCAGGAATGCAAGGATTATGGGTAGCTCCTTGGGGTAATTATATTGAGATTGTAGATGATGATTATAACCCTGTGCCGCCGGGAGTTGAAGGTAATATTTTGATTACTTCTCTGACAAATTTTGCTATGCCATTGATTCGTTATAAAATTGGCGATCGCGGTACTTTATCTCCTGAATATAAATCTGGACAAATATTACAACAAGTTTCCGGTAGAAATGTTGATACTTTTAAAGCGGAAAACGGAACTTTAATTGATGGAGAGTATTTTACCCATCTTCTCTACTTCAAAAATTGGGTACAAAAATTTCAAATTATTCAAAAAAGCTACTTAGAAATTACCATCAAAATAATTAAATCTAATTCTGATTATTTCACAGAAGAACTTGATGATATTGCCAGCAAGTGCAAATTGATGATGGGTAAAGATTGTGTAGTTAATTTTGAATTTGTCAACCATATCCCCGTCAGTAACTCTGGCAAATACCGCTACACGATTTCTGAGGTTATTTAAATGAAAAAGAAAATTGCATTTCTAATTCGAGATTTGAATTATGGAGGAGCAGAAAGACAATTAGTCACACTAGCAAAAGCTTTAAATAAACAATGTTTCGATGTCACAGTATTATGTTTTTATACTAGTAAATCTCTATCTTTAGATAGAGATTTAAAAGATAACAATATCCCAATTATTTATTTAGAAAAACAAGGAAGGTGGCATTTATTTAGCTTCTTTTCGCGTCTTGTGCAGCATCTTCAACACATACATCCTGATGTATTACATGGATATGGTGGAACCCCAAATTTACTAACTATCTTTTTAAAATTATTTTTACCATCAACCCGTATGGTTTGGGGATTACGTAATTCTTATAGTGATTCCAATTTTTATGATTGGTTAGGGCGTTTAATCTTTTGGTTAGAGTGTATTTTAGCTAAATTTGCGGACTTGATAATTGTCAATTCTTATGCTGGAAAAACATACTATGTCAGTCATGGATTCCCGCCTCAGAAGATGATGGTAATTTCTAATGGTATTGATATCGAACTTTTTCAGCCTAATTTAGAAGCCAGGACAAAAGTGCGATGGCAGTGGGAAATTTCCCAAGATACAATTTTAATCGGTTTAGTGGGAAGACTCGATTTTAGAAAAGACCATCCGACATTTATCAAAGCAGCAGCATTATTGTGTGAAGATAGCAAAAATGTGCATTTTGTTTGTGTAGGTGGTGGTTCCGAAAACTATGCACAAGAGTTGCATCAACTAGCAGAAAAACTAGGTATTGCACAAAAAGTTATTTGGGAAAAAGCGCGTGCAGATATGCCTGCAATCTACAACGCCTTGGATATTGTGGTTTCTTCATCTTATACAGAAGGATTTCCCAATGTCATTGGAGAAGCAATGGCCTGCGGTGTTCCTTGTGTAGTGACAGATGTAGGTGATTCAGCTTTGATTGTTGACAATCCTGATGTAGTCGTACCTCCAAAAAATCCCGAAGCTTTGAAAATTGCAATTAAAAAATTAATCGAAAAACTGAATATTTATGGAGGCGATCGCCATCAAATTCGACAGCGAATAATTAACCACTTTTCGGTAGCTGAATTAGTTTTGCAAACAGAAGCTACTTTACTTAAATTGTGCCATGAATCAATCAATTAATATCAAATTTGATTTACTTTTTTATTACCAATGTGCCTTAGCTATAGCTGCTATTTTAGCCTTTTTTACAGATATTAACTCCTACTTATATACATCAGGTATTGTTTCTCAACCTCCTTTGTTTTGGATTTTAGGTTTTGCTGTAGCTTCTATTCCCCTAATTTTTTCACGAGATAAGTACATTCCCACATCTCTGATTCTTTGGTGTTTTGGTTTTATTTTTGTTTCATTACTGTGGTTTGTACTATTTCCCGGTTCTGGAGAACTGGCTTTTGAAGAATTAAGAAAACGACTGTTAGCAGTGATTTTTCTCATTGCAATGGCTTTCATCTTTTCTCGAAATCCAACAATCCATTACTTGACTCGATGGGCGATATTTTTAGCGGTATTAATTACTGTATTTAACAGCATTTACGAGTTTTTTAACCCTGCTGCTTTTAATGCATTAGGTAACGGTGGCCGGGTGACTGGATTTTACTTAAACCCAAACAGTAACGGCTGTGCGTTAATACTGGGGATGATTTTTAGCGTCAGTATATTACAGCCAATATATCGTTTACCTTTCGTCTATCTTGTGGGTATTGGAGTTTTCTTGACGTTTTCGCGGGGTGCTATTCTTGGCTGGTTAATTACAGTGATTATTTTTACCGTCGCCGGTGTGCTGCATTTCAATAAAATACTTTATTGGATTTTGGGCATAGGAACTTTCATTATTAGTTTAGGCTCCCAATGGTGGCAAGAATTATTGCAAAATTTAGATTTGAATGCCAACTCATTGGAAAGAATTGCATGGTTTCAAAATATTTCAACTTCTGATTCAGAAGATTCCGCAGATTCGCGTTTAGAAGTAGCTCAATTAGCTTGGCAGATGTTTATGAAACATCCTTTTTTTGGTAATGGCATTGGCTCGACTTTGACGTGGAATGTGGAAATATCTACGCACAATATTTACCTATATTATATGGCAGATCATGGAATCATCGGTGTTTTGATTCTACCTGTATTAGTATATGGAGCGATACGCCACGCCCGTGGAGAAACTAAATATATAGGTTTGGCTTTTGCTGTTTTTATTCTTCTCTGGGGATTATTTAGCCATAACGTTTTAGAAGAACGTTATATTCTGATTTTGTTTTCATTGATGGCTGGAATGACTGAAGGAAGTAAGTTAGACCAAAAATTAAAATTAGAATATCAATTATGAAAATCATTTATATCATTACCGGACTTTCCACTGGTGGCGCAGAAGTCATGCTTTATAAACTTCTTTCCCGGATGGATAAACAACGTTTTAGTCCGGTTGTTGTTTCTTTAATGGATGGGGGTACATGGGGCGATCGCATTGCCAATTTAGGCATTCCTGTTTACACCATTGGTATGCAACCAGGAACAGTTAAACTAATTAATATTTGGCGAATGATTCAGCTAATACGCCAACTCAAACCTGATTTAATTCAAGGTTGGATGTATCATGGAAACTTGGCTGCACAATTTGTCAGACTTTTCATCTTTAGACAAGTGCCTGTTTTCTGGAATGTACGCCATTCACTGCATTCTTTAGAACTAGAAAAGCCAAGCACAAATATTATTATTAAACTCTGCGCTAAATTTTCTCAATTACCGACCAAAATTATTTATAACTCTCACAATAGTGCTAAACAACATGAAAAAATTGGCTATTGTCTTGAGAAAACATGTGTAATTCCCAACGGCTTTGAAACAGAAAAATTCACACCATCAACAGCAGATCGTCTCAGCGTTCGTTCAGAACTCAATACTCTAGAAGATGCTTTATTGATTGGCTTAATTGGTCGTTATCATCCCATAAAAGACCATTTTAATTTTCTTCAGGCTGCTGCATTACTTGTGAAAAAATATGCCAACGTCAAATTTGTTTTGATTGGCAATAAAGTGGATTGGGAAAATCAAATTTTATCCAAATTAATTGATGAATTAGGGCTTGTCAAGCACATACATCTATTAGGTGAACGTCATGACGTACCCCGTTTAACTGCTGCCTTAGATATCGCCTGTTCCTCTTCATCTGGAGAAGGTTTTTCCAACGTCATTGGCGAAGCTATGTCTTGTGGCGTTCCCTGTGTAGTCACAGATGTGGGAGACTCAGGTTGGATTGTCGATGATACCGGAAAAGTTGTTTCTCCAAGAAACCCACAAGCATTAGCAAACGCTTGGGAAAAATTAATCAATATCGGAAAAGAAGGTAGAGAAAGCTTAGGAAAAGCAGCCCGCGCCAGAGTCATAAAATGCTTTTCTTTAGACTCCATTGTGGCTGAATATGAGACATTATATGACAATGTATTTGCTGAAAAAAACACTACAATCCAAACAGCGTATTTTAGCTAAATAAAGTACACCTGTAGGGGCGCATAGCTATGCAATTCTACAATTATCTGTACCTCAGATTATCACCAAAATTTTAGTTAAATACTATCAATAACTAGTGGTCTATCGCATTAATTTTGTTGGGTTAATAAACGAACCGCAAAGGGCGCAAAGAGCGCAAAGAAAGAAAAATTAAGAATGACTTTACCCATCAGAACTAATGCGATAAACCACTAGTAGTCTATGTCATTAGTTATGAGGGGTAAATAAGTTTGTAGTTAGGACTTTAGTCCTTGATTTTTAAGCACTAAAGTGCTTACTACGAACCTTTCATAACTAATGCGATGAACCACTAGAATTACATTTCTAACCCAAAATCTAAAATCTAAAATCTAAAATCTAAAATTGCCTCACTTAGCAGGTATAGTAACTTCCCAAATCCCTTGATTTCCACCGTATTCCAAAACATAGATTTTATTGCCAATAATTTCAGCATCAATGGGATTACTGAAGCCTTGAACAATACGTCTGGCTTCAAGTTTGTAATTGGTAGTTCCTACTTTCGTCAAATTTAAATGCAACAGATCTTGACTGGCATCTTTAAAAGGGCCTGCTACTGTTTCGCCAGTGGGATCGCCTATAGTCCAACTTAATACAAATCCATCTCTGTTGAATTCTGGACTCATTGCTCCTTGGGTATCAAAAACTAAACCCAAAGGAGAACGGTGTGTTGTAAAAGTACTCAAACTTTGTCCCAAAAAGCTAGCATCTTTGATTTGGCCATTTTGAGGATCGCGATAATTATCTGCATCCGGGCCAAAATTAGGAATTGGTTCTGTCAAGGTGATATTAGGCTTAGGCGGAAAGGTAGGATCGTTATAATAATAGCCTTTTGTCACTGCGCCAAATTTGGGATTTAATAAACGGTCGTTGGCAGGATTATAATTTGGGTATTGTTGTGGATTGTCTGTCCCACCAATGCGCCAGGGAAAGCCGTAATGAAAACCTTGACGCAGCCAATTCAATTCTTCTGACATATCGCGATCGGGCCCATTTTCTGCACCAAACAAATCTCCATTAGGTGCAAAAGCCATATCATAAGTATTGCGTATTCCTTCTGCAAAAATATAGCCAGCACTTTTTAAAGTTGCTCGATTATTTGCTAGAAATAAATTTTGTCCATTAGTAGGAAGACGAATAATACAGGCTGTTAATCCGACTTCACGAGTGTTGGGATATAAACCACCAGCAGTTTGAACTTCACCATGATCGGTGCGAGAACCGCTATTGATATAAATATAATTACCATCTAAGCTAACAACTACACCATTGAAACGATGGTCATAGGCTGTTTTGCTTTTAGGATAGGCTGCACTTTTAGCCAAAACAGACCAAATACGCTGTCCTGTATTTGTATTAATTACACCTTTAACAATAATTGCTTTAGTCTGGTCATTGGCTACGTTTCCATTGCCAATTAAATAAATAGTACCGTTAGGGCCAATGGCTATTCCTTGAGTTTCACTGACTTTATGATCGTTAAAGCTATAAACAAGTGTAGTAGTAGATGACGCTAAATTAACTCGATAAATTTCCCCATTACGTTTGAGATAATAGAGGGTATTGTTCCGTGGATCTTTGACAATCCGAACAGAGGGAGAAATCGATTTTGTATTGACAATATTGCGAATTTTAATATCAGAACGTAGCGCTTCAGGTGCAGCATTAACTACAGTAGTTCCATAGTTTAATAACAATATTGTCAATAAAAGTGTTTTAAACCAAAAAAACCAGCCTTTGATAGTGAATTTATTAGTAGATTTGCACTTTGCTATATTCATGATTTTCTCCATAAACCAAATCACGTCGCTTTGCTCCGAATTCAAAATTAATAATCCCCATAATTAAATGTAGGGACTTATATGATTAATAAAATTCTACGTACCTATGCCAAAGTAACTTCTAAGGTATAAGGAACAGAAAGACTATCACTTTCGCCAGAGAAAGTTCCACCATTTTGAGGAAAGAAAGCATATTTACTTACTGAAATAGAATATGTCCCTGCACCTAGTGAAGCGGTGATTAACGATCCAAAGTCTGATTCATTGCCACTATCATCATTAAATTGCAACAAAGTTCCAGCATTATTAAATAGACCGAGAATCGTATCATCAAGTGTCACTGTTCTGATAGTTACAGTTGCTGAATTGGCGATGGAAAATCTAAAAAAGTCAAAATCAGGATTATCTCCTGGTTGAACTGATACTAATTCACCTGAAATATTCACATCTGAGCCTGATGATAGGGAACCTAATCCTTCAGCAGTGGCTAGTGTATTGTTTGTAGCTTGTCCAGGATTTTCTCGTTCATAGAAAAGGAAGTCATCACTATCAAGTCTGAGATTGGTTTTTCCTTGCACAATACCTATAATCTCATCTGGTTCTGTTCCTGGTTTGTCTAAAAGTATTTGTGTGTTAGTTCCAACAACTTGCAGGCGATAGTTCTGTACAGATCCTTTGAGTTCAATTCGATCTTCACTAGAGTTGAAATCAGTAATGGTGGCTAAATCTCCAAAACCTGCGTTGCTAGTGTTGTTATCGTCATAGAAAACATTTGTCGCATTCCCAAGAACAAATCTATCTACCCCAATTCCACCAGTGAGAATATCAATTTCCCCCGATCCTGGTGGAAGCTGACTCCCAGGAAAAACACCAATCAACACATCGTTTCCAGAACCTCCGTTGATACTGTCATTACCAGGCCCGCCCTGTAGACTATCATTACCATCCTCACCATTGAGGATGTCATTGCCCAAATTACCATCCAGGGTATCATTGCCTGCTCTACCATTAAGAGTGTTGTTAGCACTATTACCAAACAGGAAGTTGCTAAGGGTGTTACCTGTACCATTGATACCACTAGTTCCCGTCAGGGTCAGATTCTCCAGATTTGCTATTAATGTGTAGCTAATAGAAGATCTAACGCTATCTGTGCCGGAATTAGCAGCTTCGATAATAATATCAGTAGCTTCGGTAATTATGTAAGTATCGTTACCTAATCCACCGTTTAAAGTGTCAGTACTGCTACCACCATCAAGGGTATCGTTACCATCTCCACCGATAAGACTGTCGTTTCCCGTCCCACCAAACAAATTATCGTTACCAGCCGCACCATTTAAGGTATCGTTAGCGGATGTACTATTGGCATTACCGCCATTAGCCCAACCATATATCGTGTCATTTCCTGAAGTGCCGTTTCTAAGATCGGAACCCGTCGTACCAAAAATAACTGCCATGTTATTTCTCCTGAAGTTTTAACTAATGCCCAAGAGGTTGTTTGCAAAATGGTTTTGAATACTGTTTAAGTTCAGCATTAGTCAAAGAACTTTTTATCAGTTAGATATAAATTACTTGCTATTTGCGTAATCTTCTGTTTTGGAAAAAGCAAATCAAAAATATCCAAGTGCTGATTGTAACTAGGTTAAAAACCTGAGAGGTGAACGGGGCGATCGCCATACAAACAGATTAGATAATTTTATTTCTTATAACTCCCTGAACCGATTACGTAAATGGTAAGTAATTAGTCCCAAAAATCATTTATATTGATTAGTTTGCTAATTTTTTTATGCCGTAATTATTAATTATCATGAGTTAAAGTATACATACAATGCTTTAACAAATCTTCAAAATTTCAATTGATATTATTTATAATAGATTCACAAAAAATGTAAATCTTAATGAAGATTTATTTTCAATAAACTAATTTTTTTAGTAAAAGTTTTAATAGCTTTTCAATAAAAGTATCGTATTGGTTAAGTTACGTATCAATATCAGATGTTTTGTAAAAAGAATATTATTTTCCACTACAAAAAATACTTTTACATTAAAGCAATTTTTTTAGAAATTGATAAGTTAAATTGATACATCGATTCATAAAAGTTTTGTACATAATAGCAGCTAAACTTTACAGAAATTTTATTAATCGACAATTCAGTTGCCTATTGCAGTATTACTGGCTGGTGAATAAAGAATAGACAAGAGTGCAAAAA
This sequence comes from Nostoc sp. 2RC, assembly GCF_014222165.1. Taxonomy (NCBI): domain Bacteria; kingdom Bacillati; phylum Cyanobacteriota; class Cyanophyceae; order Nostocales; family Nostocaceae; genus Nostoc; species Nostoc sp. 2RC. The sequence goes on along the minus strand of NZ_JACKZU010000074.1, from coordinate 2,720 downwards.
GCACTTTTGCACTCTTGTGATCAAAGAGATGCATCTTTATTCGAGAAAGGGAAAATACCAAACCTTTCTCCCTTTTCCCGACTTCTCTTAGAAGTTTAGTTTCTGGCAGATGTAACTCTAGGGAATTCCAAAAAATCAATTATTCCGGTTATAGGGTACACTATCGAAGATTCACAGTTAACAGTCAACAATAGTAATGGAATATTTTTTCACTTAGAAGTCCCCTAAACTGATTTTTTATTCTTAGCAGTTTCCCAAGTTAAAAAAGTTTTTAAGCAAAAGTAACTTTGAGCGTATAAGAAAAATCAGGATTAGATATGCCACCTCCTAAGAAAGTTCCACCATCTTGAGGAAAGAAATTAAATTTACTCACTGCAATAGAGTACGTACCTGCACTTAGAGAACTACTGATAAACGATTGTAAGTTTGCGCCAGAATCATCATTGACTTGCACTAAAGTACCAGCATTGTTAAACAGTCCGAGAACTGTATCTCCTGATGTCAGGGTCTCAATAGTGACAGTTCCTGCATTTGCTAAAGAAAATCTAAAAAAGTCAAAATCAGGATTACTCCCTTGAATTGTTGCTAACCGAGCTGAAATATTCACATTCGATCCTGATGATAGGGAACCTAATCCTTCAGCAGTGGCTAGTGTATTGTTTGTACCTTGCCCAGCATCTTCCTGTTCATAGAAAAGAAAGTCGTCACTATCAAGTCTGAGATTGGTTCTTCCTTGCACAATACCTATAATCTCATCTGGTTCTGTTCCCGGTTTGTTTAAGAATATCCGTGTATTGCCTGCAACACCTTGCAGCAAGTAGTCCTGTACAGCTCCTTTGAGTTCAATTCTATCTAGGTTCGAGTCGAAGTCAGTAATAACAGCCAAGTCACTAAAACCAGGATTGATAGTGTTGTTATCGTCGTAGAAAACATTTAAAGAGTCTCCCAGGATAAATCTATCTACCCCAAGTCCACCAGTCAGGGTATCAAGTTCTCCTAATCCCGGTGGAAGCAAGCTACCAGGAAAAGTACCGATGAGGATGTCGTCTCCAGATCCTCCATTGATACTGTCATTACCAGGCCCGCCTTGTAGACTATCATTGCCGTCCTCACCATTGAGGATGTCATTGCCCAAATTACCATCTAGGGTGTCATTACCTGCTTTACCATTAAGAGTGTTGTTTGCACTATTACCAAACAGGAAGTTGTTAAGAGTGTTACCTGTGCCGTTGATGGCGCTAGTTCCCGTTTGCCTGAGATTTTCCACATTAGCAGCGAGTGTGTAGGTAATAGAAGACCGAACGACATCTGTACCGGAATTAGCAGCCTCAACAATGGTGTCAACAGCACCGTCAATGATATAGGTGTCATTGCCTGCTGCGCCATTCAATGTGTCAGTACCTAAACCACCATTAAGTGTGTCATCGCCATTTCCACCGTTTATGCTATCGTTGCCCCCATTACCTGATAATTGGTTGTTTTGGTTGTCACCAATAATGATGTCATTTGCATTTGTGCCGATGATGTTATCAAAGTTGATTACAGAAAATGATATTGTTCCCAAACCAGGAACGTTATTAGCAGAGATAGTTTGGGCTTGCAGGTTAACGCTAATAAATACTCCTGACAAAGATGCAGATGCATCTATGGTGTTGTTAGCAACGTTAGCATTTGCGATAACTTTTTCTACTTTAAAAAGTTGGTCTTGCCCTAATGCCCCTTTTTGAATGGTTCCGACACCTGACAAGGTAATGGTTTGATTGAGTTGACTGTAGTCTGCGGTATCGAGGCCATCTCCGCCATTAATGCTATCGCTACCCTGGCCGCCTCTGAAGGTATCGTTTCCTGTACCGCCATCTAGTGTGTCGTTGCCATCTCCACCAATTAAGCTGTCGTTCCCTGTCCCACCTGCGAGGGAATCGTTACCAGCTGCACCATTTAAAGTATCGTTACCAGAAGTACTATTGGCATTACCACCAAGTGCCCAACCAACTATAGTGTCATTTCCCGAAGTTCCAGTCAGACTGTCAGGATTTGTGGTACCGAAAATAGATGCCATGTTATTTCTCCTGAATTTATGATATGTAAGTTCAGCCTCAATCAAAGAACTATTCATCAGTTCAATGTCGATCGCTTACCATTTGTATAAGTGTTAAATTAGAAAACATTAAATTGTTTGTTTAGAAAGTTCTAAACAAAAAATATCCAACTAATTATTGTTAGCAAGCCAGAAAAGCCTGCCTTTGATTGGGGGCAAAAAACATGCCTAATCTACAAAATTAGATAATTTATGTCTCTAAAAATTATTCCTTCAAGGTAGGTATCAGGGAACAAAAAACTAGAGCCGCAGTTTAAAAAAGATGTTTTTATCAAACGCAAAGGGTAAAAAACAGCACCATTTTTGAAATCCCACATTTATAACGTGTGAATCTCCCTGTTACCTTTAGCATTTACTATTCAAATGGTAATTAGATCGATAATTTTGATTCTTTTGTCAAATTTTTTGAGTTAAGCTGTAAGTATTTACTTATCACGTTCGATAGGTTAACTAAACTTCTTTATCAAATCTTTAAAATGTTGAAAAAATATCATTAATAATACATTGCAATATAGTGAATTAACTTAAATTAAATATTTTTCACCCTCTACTGATTTTTTTGGTGAACCTTAACAGCTTTTTTAGCGTAATAGAGTTTGATTATTAATTTATATTTCAATTG
>NZ_JACKZU010000716.1:0-1250 GCF_014222165.1 Nostoc sp. 2RC | reverse complement strand
AATTATACAAAGATGATTGTGAATTGAAAAATAATTAATAAGCCCTAGAGCAACAGTTGAGTTGAAAGTACATTTCCTTAGAGTTTGATTTGAGTGTCTCAAGAACTCAACTTAGTGCTTTCATTTAATTCCTTTTCGCAGCCGTTGCTTCCAGTCAAAAAGCCTCACTACTCTTACGCCTTGTAAGTAGACGACCAGCCAAACAACTTACGTAAACGTTGGGAGGGATTGAATTTAAAAACCCAACTTTCTCGTTCTACTCTTACATAAAAAGTTCCAAAGTTACGTAAGGAAACACTGTCTCCCTGTTTGAGCGATTCATAAATTTCTTCAAGCGTTGCATCAATGACTTCTTCCACAATGCCAGTTTCTTTGCACACTCGTTGGGACACACGGCGTACCAGTTCTTTCTTGTCGATAGACATCTTTACGTCAATTCACTCTTTAATTAAATTTGAGTCTTGATTCATTATCATTAATTTGGGAAACTTCTCTGCCAAATTTTGTCCAAAATAATAATGACACCAAAACTCAGCAATTTCCAGCAGCTTTGGAGCAGATTCAGGAATTAAACCCGAACCATACTGAGGCTCATAAGATTCTGTATATTCTCTAGCTAATTTATAAGCATAGTAGGGAAAATCCCGTTCAACAAAACAGCGAATAGCATAATCTAGTTTGAGCAGATAACCACTCTTGACAAAATGTACAGTAGTCCAATGAACGTTGCGGAAATCATCTCCCTGCAACTCATCAATTTGCCTCAATAACTTCTGTAGAGATTGCTTTCCTTCATAAGTGGGAGTTTCTAGGTAGCGTTCCATCTCTGCAATGGCATCGGCAATTATGGTTTTGTGAATTTCCCATTCAGAGGGACTGAGATTACTGGGACAGGAATCATCTTCTGTTTGCCTTCGTACCACTTTTGCAAGGTAGAGAGCAAATTGTTCGGCTGCAACTTCATCCTGACAAAGGCTTTTGATGCTGGTTAATCGGGTGATAGGTAGCGCAAATATAATATTCTCGGTGCGGAGTTGTTTAGCCGCTTCAACCCACTTTTTAATTTTGGTGGCGATCGCTGTCTGGGTATTTTTCTGTTTCATGGGAATATATAAAACAATATAATTTATTCTCAAAAATCCTCAAAATTCTATCCTAGATAATTCTTGAGTACGATTATCACATCTCAAGACAATTACTAATAACACTGATTAGATATTACAGCATAACAATAACTTATAATTATTAGG
>NZ_JACKZU010000715.1:0-1254 GCF_014222165.1 Nostoc sp. 2RC | reverse complement strand
CCTTTCCCCCTTCCCCTTTCCCCCTCCCTGAATTTATTAACAGGAAACTAACTCATGACTAATGTTCCTATTGACGGCATTAGTATCGTTGGTGAAAGTTCTCACCATGAATCTCCAGGCGACTGGAAGCGATACTTCAGCTTTAGCACTGACCATAAAGTTATTGGTATTCAGTATCTCGTTACCTCATTTATCTTCTTTCTCGTCGGCGGTATCTTTGCAATGGTGATTCGGGGAGAACTGATGACACCCGCATCAGATTTAATTGATCGCACAGTCTACAATGGCATGTTTACCATGCACGGCACGGTGATGCTGTTTTTGTGGACATTTCCCTCATTGGTTGGTTTTGCTAACTATTTAGTGCCCTTGATGATTGGGGCGCGAGATATGGCATTTCCCCGCCTCAACGCCGTTGCCTTTTGGATGGTGCCGGTAGTAGGGATTCTGCTGATGAGTAGTTTCTTTATTCCTGGCGGCCCAGCCCAAGCAGGCTGGTGGGCTTATCCTCCTGTGAGTCTCCAAAATCCCACAGGTAATTTAATCAACGGTCAAGTCCTCTGGCTATTGGCGGTGGCGGTATCAGGTGTGTCTTCAATTATGGGGGCAGTGAACTTTGTCACCACAATCGTTAAGATGCGGGCCCCAGGTATGGGCTTCTTCCGGATGCCTTTGTTCGTCTGGGCAGTATTTAGCGCCCAAATCATCCAATTATTTGGACTACCAGCACTGACAGCCGGGGCAGTAATGCTGTTACTCGACCTCACCGCAGGCACCGCCTTTTTTGACCCTGCAAGAGGTGGCAATCCTGTCATGTTCCAGCATTACTTCTGGTTTTACTCCCACCCCGCCGTTTATGTGATTATTTTGCCCATCTTCGGAATTTTCTCAGAAATCTTTCCAGTTTATGCCCGTAAACCTTTGTTTGGTTACAAAGTAGTTGCAGTTTCATCGATTTTGATTGCTGTAGTTAGCGGTATCGTTTGGGTACACCATATAAACTTGTTAGTACTTTCAAAAGTTGATAAATAAGTTGTTTCAGGTGCAGTCATATTAAATTACTTAAATTTGGCTTAATTTTCTTTATTTAACGATTTATATCTACAGCTATATATCAGCTTTGGCAATATTTTATTAAGCAATTGTGTAATAGAAAAACATTTTTTAATGCTTATTTTTCGCTTATAAATACAACACAAATTATAATTTATAAGGCACTAAATAAAATGAATAGGATGCATTATGACTTCAGCC
>NZ_JACKZU010000714.1:0-1266 GCF_014222165.1 Nostoc sp. 2RC | reverse complement strand
CTTCCTCATCTTCCCCATCTCCCCATCTCCCTATCTTCCCACTCCCTAACCCCTAACCCCTAACTTAAGAAACTTTAAATCCCGTGACTTTGAGCCTGTCTGCTGCTAAATCTTATCGCCAACCTTGGCCTGGACTGATAGAAGCCTATCGCGAATACTTGCCTGTAAGTGAAACAACGCCGGTTGTAACTTTGTTGGAGGGAAACACACCCCTCATACCAGTGCCGGCGATCGCACAACGCATTGGCAGACAAGTACGTGTGTTTGTCAAATACGATGGTCTCAATCCCACCGGCAGTTTCAAAGACCGAGGGATGACTATGGCAATTACGAAAGCCAAGGAAGCAGGGGCAAAAGCAGTCATTTGTGCCAGCACCGGTAATACCTCAGCCGCCGCCGCCGCCTATGCAAAACGTGGAGGAATGAGTGCTTTTGTGCTGATTCCCGATGGCTATGTGGCATTAGGTAAGTTAGCCCAAGCTTTAGTTTATGGGGCAGAAGTATTGGCAATAAAAGGTAATTTTGACCAAGCTTTAGAAATTGTCCGCGATATGGCCGAAAACTATCCCATCACTTTAGTGAATTCGGTAAATCCCTATCGCTTGGAAGGACAAAAAACAGCAGCCTTTGAAATCGTCGATGTGTTGGGTGATGCCCCAGACTGGCTATGTATTCCCGTGGGAAATGCGGGAAATATATCAGCATATTGGATGGGTTTTTGTCAATATCATCAAGCCGGAAAGTGCGATCGCCTACCCAAGATGATGGGATTCCAAGCCGCAGGTGCAGCACCTTTAGTACACGGTCAGCCAGTGGCAAATCCCGAAACCATAGCTACAGCAATTCGCATTGGTAACCCTGCTAGTTGGGAATTGGCCATGGCCGCCCAATCTGCCAGTCAGGGAAGTTTCCGTGCCGTCACCGACGCCGAAATTTTGGACGCTTATCGACTTTTAGCAGCATCAGAGGGTATCTTCTGCGAACCTGCTAGCGCGGCTTCCGTAGCTGGCTTATTACAAGTAAAAGACCAAATTCCCACAGGGGCGACAGTGGTTTGTGTCCTCACAGGCAACGGTTTAAAAGACCCAGATACAGCCATTAAACACAATCAAAGTCAATTTAAACAAGGCATCCCAGCAGAACTCAAAGCAGTCGCCGAAGCAATGGGATTTTAGGGCATGGGGCAAGCAGGAGGTGTGGGAGGTGTGGGAGGTGTGGGAGGATGGTGAAGAAATTTTTCCCCCTCTCTCCCCACACTCCCCCCAC
>NZ_JACKZU010000713.1:0-1267 GCF_014222165.1 Nostoc sp. 2RC | reverse complement strand
GCACCCCACCCCTTAATCCCCTCCCCGCAGGCGGGGAGGGGATTAAGGGGTGGGGTGCAATGACTGTGGGAATCATAACTAATTATGCGGATATGATATAACTCCCCAGTCAACAGTCAACAGTCACTACTCCCAATGCCCAATGCCCCATACTTCTCTGCGAGAGGCTGCGCCAACGGCTACGCTCAGTACAAGTGCTCAATGCCCTAATTCCGTAACTTCTCAAGTTCTACATCTGTAAATGGATTTTTCCCTGCCCGTAAATCTTTCACCCAGCGCTGCCGTTGTGCTTTACTATCTTTGTTCTGAGTCTGGGCGATGTATGCTTCAAAATCCTCAATTGCTCCTTGGGTGTTTCCTGTTAACGCCCTAGCTAAACCGCGATTGTCACGAATGTTGCCATCTTCAGGTGCAAGTGCAACGGCTTTTTCGCAGGCTGGTAACACATCAGCAGCTTGTTTTTGCAGATAGTAGTAAATAGATAATGATGTTAAAGACTGTAACCCTGGCTCTATAAAAATCGGCAAGCGGAAAATTATTAGTTCCATACGGCTAGCTTTTTGCAGACTACCTTGGCGACATAGTTCATTCCAAGAACTTGCAGGAATTTCGATTTTTGGATCTAATTTAAGAGCTTCGGTGTAAGCTGCTAGTGCTTCCTTAAACTTTTTCTCTTGTAAGCGATTATTTCCTTCATCAACTGAGCGTTTTGCCTTGCCTTTATTGACAAACTCTTTTGCTCTCGCCTGGGAATCAAACTTTAATTTATTATCCCACTGCTGTGCTTTGTTGAACTTTTCAACAGCGTCATTAATATCATCATTTCGCGCTAACTTCTCACCTTGGATGACTAACACTGTCGCTGCTTGCGCCAACCGGGATGGAGTTTGGCAAGATTGGAACTCTTCTAACACTTCTGCATGGGCAATGAGGTAATTATTCAGCAAGTTGCAACCACTGAGTAATAAATTATCGAAATCCAAGTCCCATAAAATAACGGTGTTCTCATCACTTGCAGAAGCCAGTGTCTTGCCATCGGGGCTGAAGACTACGCTATAGACCCTACTGCTATGCCCTGTGAGGGTTTTGATGGCTTTGCTGGTGCTGACATCCCAGAGTTTGATGGTGTTGTCATCACTTGCAGAAGCCAGTGTCTTGCCATCGGGGCTGAAGACTACGCTATAGACCCTACTGCTATGCCCTGTGAGGGTTTTGATGGCTTTGCTGGTGCTGACATCCCAGAGTTTGATGGTGTTGTCATCACTTG
>NZ_JACKZU010000712.1:0-1283 GCF_014222165.1 Nostoc sp. 2RC | reverse complement strand
ACATAGACAAGACCCCTCCCCAACCCTCCCCTTGCCAAGGGGAGGGTTGGGGAGGGGTATCTGTCGCAAACATTTTTTGAATCGGTATCAGTTTTAAAAGGGAACTTTTAATAGGGAATAGTGAAATCCCCATACTTAAAAGTAGGGGATTTGTACAAAGACGTATTTTTTCACAGCATGAGTGTCAATACTTGTCGGGTTTTGGGAAAAAGGGGAAAGAAAAAACCTTTCCCAATACTTGTCGGTTAAGGGGGAAAGGGAAAGGGGAAAAGGGAAATAAAAAACCTTTAACCCTTACCCTTTAACCTTTTCCCCAAACCAAATTCCAGTTTAAAATCCTTAACCGAGCAGTATTGAAACCTTTCCCCTTTACCCGGTTGGTAAGCTTGTCGAACCATTAACCTTTTCCCAAAACCTTCTACTATTCCCTACTCGAAGGGCTTGGTAAAGCACTTTAAAACTCGCGTCGTGAGAAAACAAAAATAGCGATCGCCAACAACATCGCACTGTAAAGTAAGCTATAGCCGGCATTAATAATCAGTGCCGTTGTCTCAGGTAGTGCTTGTAAACCATAAACAGCCTGATTTTTCAAATCTAATCGAGATAAATCTGGCAACACGAGAAACAAACCTTGAGTCAAACGTTCTATCCCAACATTGCGACTTAGACGACCAAGTTGTACCAAATCTTGGGTGATATTCCCCATTAAATAAACTGCAAACGTTAAAATAGTTGCCACCAACGAAGCTGTAAAAACACCAAAAGCAATAGCCACAGCAGTGATTAATGACAGCTGTAAAAACAAGAAAATCGCCGCAATTAAAATACTCACTGTTGGGTGAGTGATATTACCAAATTGTAGAAATAACAGATAAATAGCCGTCATCGTAGCTATCATCACAGCCACTACAGCCGATAATCCCAAATACTTACCAACAATAATTTCACTACGGCTAACAGGTTTGGCAATTAATACTAAGATAGTACGTTTTTCAATTTCTTTATTAACTAGCCCCGTACCAACAAATATCGTGACAATTAACGCGATGGCATTCATCGCCGCCATGCCAAAATCTAAAAATATTTTGTCTTCCGTAGCGGCTGCAAATTCAGGAAGGGCACGAAAAGCGACCGCGAGTATTAACGCATAAAAACCAATAATATACAGGATGCGATCGCGTATAACTTCCTGAAACACATTTTTAGCAAGTACAAAAATTTTGATTGTCATTAGTTATTAGTTATTGGGCATTGGGCAAATGGGGCATGGGGAAGGGGGAAAG
>NZ_JACKZU010000847.1:0-256 GCF_014222165.1 Nostoc sp. 2RC | reverse complement strand
ACAGCAACATAGCTTGCTACTCACCAAAGGTTTTTTTGGGCTACTCAAATTAAAAACATCAGTGGCATTGAGTTGGCACTGAGTTGGCATTTTTTGACCATTTTATTGTCAATAAGCTTAGTTATTGATAAAAAGAATATATACATAATGTATGCAGTGGCGTTGAATTGGCGCTTAATTGGGATTGAATTGGCACTCAAGTGACGCTTAAGTGGCGTTGAATTGGCATTTGAGTGGCGTATTTTTGAATCGAATT
>NZ_JACKZU010000846.1:0-256 GCF_014222165.1 Nostoc sp. 2RC | reverse complement strand
ACCACAGACCCCGACACTGGTAACACTTTCACCTACAGCCTAGTTGCTGGAACTGGTTCTACCGATAACTCTGCTTTTAGCATTGTCGGCAATCAGTTGCGAATCAATAGCTCACCGAACTTTGAGGCCAAGAATTCTTACAGCATCCGGGTACGAACCACTGACCAGGGAGGACTCAATTTTGAAAGTCCCTTCACCATCACCATAAATAATGTCAACGAAATACCAACAGCCATAGCCTTGAGTGCTAGCAGCA
>NZ_JACKZU010000711.1:0-1298 GCF_014222165.1 Nostoc sp. 2RC | reverse complement strand
TGTGTTTTTGTAGTACCTGAGCGTGCCGTCATACGCCCCAACAATGGCATCCAAATCGCCATCGCCATCAAGGTCGGCAAAGGTGGGGGCGCTGAAATTCCCCACACTAATGCCATTGAAGGGGTTGGCGGTGTCGGTTTGCAGGGTGTAGACCGGGTTGGTGGCACTGCCTGTATTCTGGTAGTACAAAAGCGTGCCGTACCCTCCCCCAACAATGGCATCCAAATCGCCATCGCCATCGAGGTCGGCTAAGGTGGGGGTGCTGACTATCACCACAAAAATATCATCGAAGGGGTTGTTGCTGCCTGTTTGCTCGGTGTAGACCGGGTTGGTGGCACTGCCTGTATTCTTGTAGTAAAAAACCGTGCCGTACCCTCCCCCAACAATGGCATCTAAATCGCCATCGCCATCGATGTCGGCAAAGGTGGGGGTGCTGTAAGTCCCCACATTAATGCCATTTAAGGGGTTGTTGCTGCCTGTTTGTTGATTAAAGGTGGCCATAGTGATTTGTTTTCATTTGCTATACAACTGCTTGGAGATTCCACACCGGAAAAACTCTAGTTGCCTCGGTTTTGTGACGAGGTTTCTAGTTAAGTTCCTGTGGGTGTGGCGGCGATCTGGCCGCGGGATTAATTTTGCTCATTTATCCCTGTGTTAAGTTGGCAAGATTTTGGTGGGCAACTGCCAAATCTGGTTTGAGTTGAATTGCTCGTTGGTAGGCGGCGATCGCTTGTTGTGTTTTCCCCTGGATCTGCCAGATTGCCCCTAAATTGCAGTGGGCTTGGGCAACGTTGGGGTTAATCAAGAGCAATTTTTGGTAAGCTGCGATCGCTTGCTCCATCTGTCCCAAACCCTGCAAGGCATTACCCAACTGGTTGTAGGCGGCGATGTAATCTGGTTGCAGGCGTATCGCTTCACTAAAGCTAGCCACCGCCGCTTGCAAGTTGCCCTGCTGCGCCCACTGTTTGCCCTGCTCAAACAAAGAACGAGGGGACGCAGTCAGGAATTTGTGCGTTGCCTTTGGCGGGCGCAGCCATCGCTTGGAGTTATCTGTTTCTGAAGTGGGCGTTTGCCAAGTCAGTTTGGCTAATAGAGGTTCGAGGGCAATTTCCGTTAACTCTGTCGGCTGGTAAATTACGCTGATTTGATGACAGCCTTCTGAAACCAAGGCTTTTTCTAAATATTGCAACAGCTTGGTCGCAATGCCCTGCTGCCGATATCCTGGGGCGACAAACAGCGAGATCAATTCCGCCGTTTGTTCTGGTAGCAGTTCGGCAATGGCAAAGGCCACCATTTCC
>NZ_JACKZU010000710.1:0-1306 GCF_014222165.1 Nostoc sp. 2RC | reverse complement strand
GGGTTGGGGGTGGGGTAAAATGATTGTGGGGCAAGAGTTTGAGCTTAAGTTGACACCTATGCACAACTTGAAACCCCTACAGGCTATTGATTTTTTGCCAAGATTTTTAGAAATGGTATGAGATATTAGCAATTTATACTCATCTAAGCTCATGCTAGGCCAAATCTCTCTGGGAACACTCGGTTTAACTATCGGTAGCATATTAACCATTATTGGCTTCGTGGCTTATGCTGCTGATAATGCGACACTCAATCTTGTGGGATTTTTTTACGGGATTCCTCTATTGTTAGGGGGATTGGCACTGAAAGCTAATGAACTCAAGCCAATACCCTTTAGCCAAACGACGCCACCATCAATATTAAAATTGCGTCAGGAACAGGCAACTGTAACTCAAAATAAAATTCGCAAAGACATCACTAGATATTGCTATGGTCAAGATGCTCATTTTGATACAACACTTGATTTTTTGGGTTTGAGTCCCAGCGATGAAGAACGGCCGATAATTACAGGGTTGCGAGAAACAGAAGTCAATGAAAGTTACACCCTAATTTTAGAATTTGATTCACCGCTAGTACCAATTGACTTATGGCAAAAAAAACAAGAAAAAATGACCAATTATTTCGGCCCTGGAGTGGAAATTCAAATAACCCAGCCATCTGAAAACAAAATTGAAGTAGCATTAATCAAAAATGCTGAAAAAGAGTCAGTAGTCAGTAGTCAATAATGTTGGGGATTGGGAGTGTTGACTGTTGACTGATGACTGTTGAGATGGGGAGATGGGGTGAGAATTTCATTCAGCCGATTATCCTAATACCCCATCTCGCGAAAGTTTAGAATTCCGTTGGAGAACTCAGATTAATATCAGACATACAAGGTTATTTTCAATTGAAAATCTAAAACTCAAAACAATATTACTTTTCTAGACGAACTGCATACCATTCCAAGTATTGTCCAGGGCCAAGATCTAATTCACAAGTAGTGTCGAGTAAATGTTGTGCTTGGCCTTCCACAGTATTAATTTTTTGCAAGTCAGGCGGCAAATCTTGAATTTTTAGTTGCTGGAGAGTTGTTTTGAGTTTCTCTAATAACTCTGATAATGTCATAAATTGTTCTGGTTGATTTGTTTCCAGAACCACAAAATTATCCTGCTGATACATTAATGGGTTTGGCATTTTTTAGATTTAGTCAATGTAGGTGGTTTTTGAGTTTTTTAGAAAATATAAGAATTTTTACTGATGTTTTTCAGGATGATTAATCAAATAATCAACTTTTCAAAAATAAAAATATCAAATTTATGTAATTATAC
>NZ_JACKZU010000073.1:0-25422 GCF_014222165.1 Nostoc sp. 2RC | reverse complement strand
ACCTTTCCCCTTTCCCCTTTACCCTTTCCCCTTTCCCCTTTCCCCCTTTCCCTTTCCCTTTCCCCTTGTCCTCTTCCTATACCCCATCCCCCATACTCAAATCAAATTTATTGGCGATCGCGTCTATTATTTCCTGTTCAACTGGTGTAGTCTGGTTGTCAAGTTGGGCAATTTTGCGACACTGAGCTAATAATGGTATGGCAAAATCACGGGTTAGTTGATTTAGCAGTGTATCTAGAGGCTTGGGTGATTTGATGTTTTCAGTAATGGCTTTTAGGGACGCAGGGCTTAAATTTATAGCTTGTAATTCTGGCAAAATTTCTGACCAAGTTTTTTCGGGATGGCTGGCGAGGATCATGTGAACTAAAATTTGATCCATGATGGCTTGCTGAGCGATGGCAGTTTGCAGATATTCTTCACTTTGTTGTTTTAATGCTGATAATGTCTCTGGAGAATTGAGGGAAGTCGATTCATCTAATTTGGCTTCATAAAATCGACAAGCAGCATAGCCCAATGAATAAATCATCGTCGCATTTGAACTAACGGCGATCGCTGCACCAGCAAAGGGCACATTTCGTAATAACCCTAATCCCGCTGCTTTCAAAAGACGGCCTCCACCTAAGGCCAAACCAAAAATTGCTAAAACTTCACCTCTGCGGGCAGGATCTTTTAAATCTAGCCCATAGTCAGATGCTATTTCATAAACCATTTCTGACTGCAATTTTGTTGTGGCTGCTAAATCAATTGCCAAAAATGTCAGTGCAAATCCTGGTAAAATACTCGTTGCTAAACCAATCCCACCGGCTCTTGCTGCTTTGTCCATCATGATGCGGTGAGCTATTTGGCTTGGTGATTCGTTGGGATACTTTTCCTTGAGCTTTTTGACTGCCACTTCTGCTTTTTGTAAATCAACACTATCACTAGCACCAAATAACCAATTGAGATTTAATACTCCAGATAGTTTTCTAATTAGCCAATTTTCACTTAGGTGATTTACAACTGTACCGCCAGTTTGAGTTGTTTGTTCAATTAACTTGTGTGTTTGTTTAGTTGCTGCTTGTCCTACACCTACTGCTGTGTCTAAAACTGCTTTGCTCGTTTCAACAACAGTTTTAGCAAAAGATTCTAATAGAGACGTTTTATTTTCAACTGATGATTGGTGTTGAATATTTATTTTGTCTGTTTCTATCGATGGATTAACTAATTTTTTTGCTTCTATTTCTTGGGATTGATCTGTCATTGTTAAACACCATTCTCTAAAGCCTCTTTCTTTAGTTTGTAGCGAATTTTCATCGGCTTGACATCCCTCGAAAAGTACAAGTTATGGATTAACCATGCAAATTACTGTTGCACTTTATCTTTTAAGTACTTATAAACTGATTCAGTGTGCATTTCCCAATGGAATAGAAACACAAGACTATTTACCGTTATTGTTAAAGGAGAAAGGTAAAATACCAAACCTTTCCCCTTTTCCCGACTTCTTTTAGAAGTCTAATGTGCTAAAGCTGATGAGTAATTTGCACTCATAGAAATGCGATCGCTCCTGAATCTATCCTCTCAACTGTTGCTGTGTAACGCTATCAGCTTGATTTTGTAAAAAATCGTTGGCTTTGAGGATTTCATAGAGATTCATATTTTGCTCTAGCAAGCAAGCATGTCCGCAATGGGGCAGCACCACAATCTTGGTGTTTGGTATGATATTTGCTATCCGCTTGACTTCACTCACAGAAGGCAAAAGGCGATCGCTACCACCAGCGATTAACAAAACTGGTTGCGTTAACTGGCGCAATTTCTCTTCATCAACATTAAACTCCCGCAGTAAAGACAACCGCCAATGAACTGTTTGTGCCGGCACAGAACGCATAGTTCTTAACAATTCATGGCGATCGCTGCGAGATATCCTTGGCAAAGATGCTAAAAAGGGCAATAATCCCAGTGCGCCAACATCATATAATCCTGATGGCACTAGGTAAGTAATTTGCGATGCCCAATTCAACCAAGGACGCAGTTGAAAGGCGGAAGCAGGATTAATTAAGATAATTCGTTTAAATAGCTGTGGTGCGTTGATTGCAACTTTCATCGCCAAGCAACCGCCAAAGGATTCACCACACAGATAAACTGGTCTGTGGGAACTTTTTTCTAATTCGGCATGGATCAAGTCTAATACACTGTTAGTTAGCACATCCCAGCTGGTAAGGTCTTTTCGGGGAATTGCAAAACAGCGGACATCAAAGCCAACTTCTAATCCAGCGGTTTGCGATCGCAATAATTGACCTGTTCCATCCATTCCTGGTAAATACACAAACAGCGGATATTCTGGTTGTAATCGTTTCGGTGTCAGGAAACAAGGCTTGAGTTCAACTTCTGGGGTAGTCATTGGTCACTTAGTACTGAGCGGAGTCGAAGTATTAGTCATTGGTCACTAGTTAATGGTATAAAACTTTTTGATTTTAGATTGTTTGCTGCTTGTGACCAGACACAAAAACTCCCTCCCAGCAATCAACTCTAAACCTTGACATTCAGAGACTTCCCAATCAAAAAACACCAAACTTTTCTTGTGGGATAAAAATCTTCTCTGCCCACAACCAAGGGCGGACAAGATGTCCACCCCACAAGATGAGATAATTTATCTCTTGGAAATCCAAAATCCAAAATCCAAAATCATCTCACCCTTGACGCAGTAAGTCGCTAATTTCGTTATGACAATATTCGGTTAGTTCAGCCACAACAGTTCTGGCTTGTTTGCCATGATATCTTTTTTGATGTTGAGGCGTAATCCAATAAGGGCGGCCAATTAACACGGCAACCCGACGATAAACAACTAAAGGATGCCAGCCTGACTGTTGAAATAAAGGTTCTGAAGGATCGAATAAACTCAACAGCTTGAGGGGAAAACCAGAAGTGTTAACTTCTTCAATTGAAGCGATGGCCACTGGCAAAATTGCTAAATCCTCCACATCAGCCCGCAATGCTAAATGAGCAAATCCCCGTTGAAATTCACCAACTGTGTTCGGCACGGTAAATTTTACCATTGGTTCTGCTCCTTCTGGAAATACTCCCACCATTTGCCGAGATTGCAATAGCGTCTGCGATTGCACAAAAAAGCTTTGTTGGCGATTTTGGGGTGATTCTAAAGGAAAACATCCCAATTGTCCGGTTACAATCTCTCGCATAATCGGCACTTGTCCCATGTAATGATGACAAGCAAAACGAATTGGATTTGATAGCGCCGCCATTAAAATCGGTGCATCCATAAAGCTGCGGTGATTGCTGACTACCAAGACGCTAGCATCTCGCGGAATCCGATCTTCGTAATAGCGAAACATTTGTGTTGAAAGCCCCGCTAACAAAGCTTGCGAAATCAGAGTCGGACTACTAAGACTCATATCTAATGTATATATTCCGGTAAATATGGCAGTTTATCTTAATTTAAGTTTTACATTTCTTTACCATTGCCATGACCGTCTTAAGATAGAAATGTCTGAACCTATAAAGGTAGTTAGATTTTTTCTGAGTATTTATGTATTCCTGAACACAATAATATTATGTAATCAAAAGCATTCCCGAAATTTCTTTAATAGTAAATTTCTGTATTTTAGGCAAAAATCACTTGAATTAATGCGTATTATAAAACAATTGCTCACCAAAGAAATTTGCTAATATTAAGGTGTTAATGGAAAAAATGGTAGTAATGTTATATAATTGCGTGGTTTTGCTAAGAAAACAAAGGTGTAAAACGTTTTAATAAGTTGATTTTATTTTGCATGAATCTAGTGAATAAAACACAAAAGACATTTGCGCTGACAACACCCCTATATTATGTAAACGATGTCCCCCATATAGGCAGTGCTTATACAACGATCGCAGCTGATGTAGTGGCGCGATTTCAGAGATTGCTGGGGCATGAGGTACTATTAATTACGGGTACAGATGAACATGGGCAAAAAATTCAGCGAACAGCGGAAAATTTAGGCAAAAATCCCCAAGATTTTTGTGATGAAATTGTGCCTAGTTTTGTGAGTTTATGGGAATTGCTCAACATTCAATACGATCGTTTTAGTCGGACTACAGCGCCTCGTCATGGAGCGATCGTTAAAGAATTCTTTGAACGAGTATGGAAATCTGGCGACATCTATCAAGGACAACAACAAGGCTGGTACTGCGTATCTTGCGAAGAATTTAAAGAAGAACGCGAACTTTTACAAGGACGCCTTTGCCCAATTCATACCAATAAAGAAGTCGAATGGCGAGACGAAAAAAACTATTTTTTCCGATTATCTAAATATCAAAATAAACTCACAGAATTTTATCAATTAAAACCCGATTTTATTCAACCAGAAACTAGACGAAACGAAGTCCTAAGCTTTGTCAATCAAGGTTTGCAAGACTTTTCGATTTCGCGAGTAAATTTAGATTGGGGCTTTCCAGTACCAACCGATCCCAACCACACTCTTTATGTTTGGTTTGATGCTCTACTTGGTTATGTCACTGCATTACTCGAACCAGATGCCGAACCAACTTTGGCAAATGCTCTGGAGAAATGGTGGCCAATTAATTTGCACTTAATTGGTAAAGATATTCTGCGCTTTCATGCAGTTTACTGGCCAGCAATGCTGTTATCAGCTGGTTTACCTTTGCCAAACCGGGTATTTGGACACGGATTTTTGACGAAAGATGGTCAAAAAATGGGTAAAAGTCTGGGTAATACCCTCGATCCTGTAGAGCTAGTTAAACGGTATGGTAGTGATGCCGTTCGTTATTACTTCCTTAAGGAAATCGAATTTGGCAAAGATGGCGACTTTAATGAAAATAGATTCATTAATGTTCTGAATGCAGATTTAGCGAATGACTTAGGTAACTTGCTCAATCGCACCCTGAACATGGTGAAGAAATACTGCGCTGAGAATAATGTACCACCAATCAGCAAAGAAGCAATCTCTGACGAAAATCCTTTAAAAACAATTGGTTTACGTCTGGGGGAACAGGTAAAACAAGCCTATGAACAGCTAGCTTTCAATCAAGCCTGTGAATCAATTTTGTTACTGGTACAAACTAGTAATAAGTTTATTGATGAGCAAGCTCCTTGGTCATTATATAAACAGGGACAGCAGCAGGAAGTCGAAAAAGTTCTGTACGCAGTTCTAGAATCAGTTAGACTAGCAGCTTATCTGCTATCTCCAATTATTCCGAACATCAGTAGCGATATTTATCAGCAGCTAGGTTTCGGAATAAACTTTAACGATCGAATACAAAGTTCTTTAAATGCTCCTTTTGCTACCCATGCAACATGGGGATTACTATCTGGTAACCAACAGTTGGGTAAAGCTCAACCAATTTTTAAGCGCATAGAACCGACAAAAAACGATTAGTCCATATCAAACTCTGATTTTGTTCAAATTCTAATTCTCTGGTAAAAATTTATCGGGGCTTAACTTAATTAGCCCCGGAACATTATCATAAACCGCTGTGACTAGAATGTAAAACTGGTTAATTTGTATCAAAAATAACAGGGATAAAAACTGAGGTATGACAACAATGTTGAATAATTTAGAAAATGACTCGATATTTACACCAGAACAAGTTTTGGAGAATCGGGGTAGGGTCGCCATATTTATTGATGGCTCAAATCTATTTTACGCTGCCTTACAATTAGGAATTGAAATCGATTACACAAAGTTACTATGTCGGTTAACAGGAGGTTCTCGGCTGCTGAGAGCTTTTTTCTACACTGGCGTAGACCGGACAAACGAGAAGCAACAGGGATTTTTGCTGTGGATGCGTCGCAATGGCTATCGAGTAATTGCGAAGGACTTGGTACAACTACCAGATGGTTCAAAGAAAGCCAACTTGGATGTAGAAATAGCAGTCGATATGATGGCTTTAGTCGATTCCTATGATACCGCAGTTTTAGTCAGCGGTGACGGCGATTTGGCCTATGCAGTCAATTCTGTAAGCTATCGTGGTGTCAGGGTAGAGGTGGTGAGTTTGCGTTCCATGACTAGTGACAGCTTAATTAATGTAAGCGATCGCTACATTGATTTAGAAGCCATTAAAGAGGATATTCAAAAAACCCCTCGTCAAAGCTATCCATATCGACCATTGTCGAGTATGGGATTTTTGGAAGACCCAAGAACGACCGATGGACACCTGGAAATCCAAGAATGAAGTATCAGTTTAGGTATGGGGCGTGGGGTATGGGAAGAGGACAAAGGGACAAGGGGACAAGGGGACAAGGGGAAAAACTTGTTGTAAGTTCTCCCCATCTCCCCATCTCCCCATCTCCCTCACTCACTCCCCGACTCTCCTCTTTCTTTATTTTGCTTATCACCATTTTTTTAGGAATTGGATTAGTTAGCTGCGGGGGTAAATCCCCGACAGTTTCTCAAACAAATACTCCTGATTCATCAGACCAAGATAGTAAATTGACATTCTTTGATGTCACCTTAGAACAAGCAGATGAAGTGGGAAGACCGATTTGGAAAGTCCAAGCAAAACGAGCAAAATACACCAAAGAAAAACAAATTGGTCAGGCAGAAAATCCTTATGGGGAACTGTACCAAGATGGCAAAATTGTTTATCAAGTAAAAGCAGATGTAGCAGACATCGAACAAAATGGTAAACAGCTATTTCTCAAAGGTAAAATATTTGCCACAGACCCAAAAAATGGAATTGTCTTGCAAGGTAATGAATTAGAATGGCGTCCGCAAGAAGGGTTATTGATTGTCCGCAACCAGATTAATGGTACTCATAAAAAACTACAAGCAGTTGCAAAAGAAGCGCGAGTTAAAACTCGCGAACAGCTGATGGAATTTTCTGGAGGAGTGATAGCAAATTCCGTCGATCCCCAATTGCAAATGCGAACTGAGCATTTGAATTGGAATATTAAAGAAGAAAAAATAATTGCAGATGGGCCCGTAGAAATTGACCGTTATAAAAATAATAAAATTAGCGATCGCGGCAAAGGAAATGCCGCCGAAGTCAACTTAAAAACCAAAATAGCCAGCATCCAAAAAAACGCCCAATTAGATTTACTAGACCCACCATTACAAATAGCTAGTAACTCTATGACCTGGAACATGAACGCAGAAACCATCACCACAAACTCCCCCACTCGTATGTTCCAGCGCGTGGAAAAAGTTACCGTCACAGCCAATCAAGGAGAAATGAAAATCCCGCAAAAAACGGTTTATTTAAAAGGTAACGTCAACGCCGTTGGTCAGCGTAGCCAGTCATTAAAATCTAATACATTAACTTGGTATTTAGACAATAAATTAATTGAAGCTCAAGGAAATATAGTTTATAGACAAATTGACCCACCCTTAAATTTTACCGGTGAAACAGCCGTTGGTAATTTGCAAACAGAAAACATAGTCGTCAAAGGTGGAAACTCTGGCGGTAGAGTCATAACAGAAATTATTCCCCAAGAAAGGGCGAATCGTCAGTAGAGATAGGGGGGTGGGGAGTGAAGAGTTAAGAGTTAAGAGTTAGGAGTTAAGAGTTAAGAGTTAAGAGTTAAGAGTTAAGAGTTAAGAGTTAAGAGTTAGGAGTTAAGAGTTAAGAGTTATTCTCCTTGTCCCCTTCCCCTATCTCACCACTCCACAATTTTCGGTCAACGACTAGGCTAGGATCTTAGTACTACAAGTCCTTTGATAACCCATGAATGGCTCAAACCGATTAGGTAAAGAATCCTTGCCAACATCCCAGCAAGCAGAACACTCTCATAATCACCATACAGACCGCGAACATACAGACCATACTCATGAGCATGGAGAGTTAAGCCATCCTCATATCCATAGCGAAGAGTCATTACGGCGAATTGTCAATCGTCTGTCGCGGATAGAAGGACATATTCGTGGTATTAAAACAATGGTGCAACAAAATAGCCCTTGTCCTGATGTTTTGTTACAAATTGCCGCAGTGCGGGGTGCATTAGATCGGGTTGCGCGAATTGTTCTAGATGAACATTTAAGCGAATGTATTGCTAGAGCTGCAAAAGAAGGCAATATGGAAGTTGAAATTGAACAATTAAAAGCAGCTTTAGATCGGTTTTTACCTTAAATTCAGAATTCAGGAGTCAGGAGTCAGGAGTCAGAATTCTGAATTCAGGAGTCAAAAAGGCTTTAGTCACTTCACCAAGTTGAAATACGCTGAAAACGTTATTTCTTATGCCTATTGCCTATTGCCTCTTGCCTCTTATTTTTTTGATAATTGATAATTAATAATGATAACGAGCTTGTAAAAAATCTATTTCATCATCTTTTACAAGGTATACAATTCTATGTTCCTGTGTTAATCGACGCGACCAAGTATTAGGATCTAAATATTTTAAAGGTTCAGGTTTACCTTTACCCTTAAAAGGATCTCGGCAGATATCTTTGACGAGATCCAAAGCTTTAAGGGCAACTCGTTGATCCATTTCAACCCAAAATTTTAGGTCTTCTAAAAATTCAGGTTGAAACACTGTTCTTCTTTCTTTTGGAGTTACTGGAATTTCTTCTTTGGGTTGGTTTTTGAGGTTCTTCTTTTTTGTCAAATCCTAACTCCTCACGAAGATCTTCCAAATTTTGAGGTTTTACAACTCCTGATTTAGCTCTATTTAAAGCCGTTAGCAAACGTTCAGCATTGCGCGGGGAACGTAAAAGATGAGCAGTTTCTAAAAGACTAGAAAGCTCATCAAGAGGTATTAAAGCTACATCTTCAGCGTTACGGCGAGTAATGATTACAAAATCACGTTCTGAAGTAACTTTTTCGCATATTTCAGAGAAATGATCTCTTGCTTGTGTGTAAGTATAAGTAGCTGAAACCATAAGTATTAAAAGCTCCCTTTGTACTTTGAAATTGAATTAAGTACATTTTTGCTTAACCTGTACAGAAAATCTGTACAGGTTGATGCTTTCATAGTAACACTATCTAAACAATTCCGGTTAATCGATGTTCAAATCATTGTAGGCTTTGGATTGCAGGGTCTATAGAAGAGACTTGTTGCACAAGAGTGCTTTTTGCAAGAGATGGAAAAGTCCGAAGATATTTAATGTAGCGAATTAACCTCAGCGCCCCTTTGCGCTAACCTCAGCGTACCTTTGCGTTGAAAAAATCTAATATTTGGCGCAGCCTCATAAAGAAACTGTATGACTTCTGACTCCTGAATTCTGAATTCTCACACTTTTACCACTTTGCCACTTCTTCCCGCACTTCTTCCATATCTAAATAATCATTAATAAAAGCTTTCCGCAAAAGTGGATGAGGAATAAATTCATCATACTTTTGAATTTCCGGCGCTTCTGAAGTACTAACTAAATCTTCTGCACTAATTCTTTGCTCGCATAACGAAGCAATTTCACCAGTAAGATATTCAAATTTCCCCTTCCCTAATTTAATTGTTAAATAATAAGGACTCACCCCACCAATACTTTTAATTTCCAACGATTCCCGACACCAAGAATTAAGTAATCTTTCCAAAGTGCGATAACCAACAGTACCCATCCAAGGAAAAATACAACATTTACCTTTCTCTAATTCCAAAATATTCTGCTTCCCTAACCCCACCCGCCGCACCAATTGACGAACCGTTTGTAATCTTTGCAAAGCATTCTTTTGCAAATAGCTATACTCCACATCTTCAAATAAAACTTGCCGCATTCGTTGTAAAACTCTTGTATGAATAGTCCCACCACCACCACGCCAATAAACACTAGCTTTACCTTCAGCTTGTTTAACAACAATAGCTCTTTTTTTAAAGTCAACTTCGACAACTTCCCAAGTTCTCCCAGCTAAACCAAATTGATTCCCCACAGGAACCGGCGCAGCAATGCTACCAATTTCCGTTGTACCGTGCTTCACACTATATTCTTGTTGTTCAGCAAACACAGCATAAAACTGAAATTTTCTCACCACCTTTTCTGCGGCCAAACCCAAGATTAATTTTCCTTGTTCGGTATGTTGAATATGGCCGATATCAATTAAATAACGTAGTAATAATTTAAAATCTTCTTGGGAAATAGCAGCGAAAGGTGGTAGACCAAAAATTTGTTTAGCTAAAGCATTAGGTGAAATTTCACCCGTTGCTGTTAAAATACTCATGGTTTGATGATAAAGCAAACTCAAAGGATATTGAATCGGTTGAATTGGCTCAATCCATTTTTCTTCTATATAAAGTTGAATAATAGCGATAGATTGTAAAAGTTGCCAGGGAATTTGTTCTGGTAGAGAAGCTTCTGATAATGGCTGTTCTTCAGTGCAAATAAAACGCATATCAGCAGCTTCACCTCTTCTACCACTGCGCCCCAAACGTTGTAAAAAACTAGCTACAGACAAAGGTGAATCTAACTGAATGACTCGCTCTAAATACCCAATATCTATGCCTAATTCCAGAGTCAGAGTTGCAGCCGTCACAGCAGGTTTGTTGGGTTCGCGCATGGCATTTTCAGCAGCTTGTCGCAAACTAGCAGATATACTTCCATGATGTACGTGATAAATATCTGGTAATTTTTGTTCTGTGGCAATTTTTCGCAAAGATGCAATTATCGATTCTGTGCGTGTGCGATTATTTGCAAAGATTAGACATTTGCGAGAATTGCTGAGGTTGAAAATATATTGTTCGTAAGCTGTTGCCTCTGATTCATCTATTTCATCGTTAATATAAAAGTGTTCCACAGCTAATTTTATTTGGCGTTTTAACCCATCTATTTTGGGAGTAATTACTGGCTTATCGGTTCCAGAACGCAACCAATCTTCAGCTAGGGAATAATCGCCGAGAGTTGCAGATAAACCAATACGCCTGGGTTGTTTTTGTGTGGCTTTTGCTAAACGTTGTAATTGGCAAATAATTTGACAACCGCGTTCTGAACCCATAAAGGCGTGAATTTCATCGATAATCACAAACCTTAAATCACCAAATAAGCGAACTAAGTCGTTATTTTTATTAATTAACAAACTTTCTAGAGATTCCGGCGTAATTTGTAATATGCCTTGGGGATTTTTTAAAAGTTTGTTTTTCCGAGTTTGAGAAACATCACCGTGCCAATGCCAAACTGGAATATCTGCTTCTTTGAGTAAGTCGTTCAGGCGTTCAAATTGGTCATTAATTAATGCTTTGATAGGACTAATATACAACGCACCTATGGTATTTACGGGGTAGTTGTGTAATAAAGTTAAAACTGGGAGGAAAGCTGCTTCTGTTTTCCCGGCGGCGGTTGCAGCAGCCACTAGCAAGTGAGCATCAGTGTCAAATATGACTTGACAAGCAGCAATTTGTACTGGCCGTAATTCAGTCCATTGGTGATGATAAATATATTCTTGGATGAAAGGTGCGAGTCGGTTAAAGGCGTTGGTCATGTTTTTTGTCTCACGCAGAGGCGCAGAGGCGCAGAGAAGAGAACGCAAAGGAGATTTTTGGAACAGGTTTATTGGTTATTTACAAATGACATTTTCATCCTATTGACTCAAGCTAGATTAGCATTTGTCAGTCAAACTGAAGTTATGAGGGTAAGTATATAATGAGGCAAAACTGATGAATCAGCATAAGGAAAGGTTACGTGTCATCCTTGCCATAGCAATTATTGTGGTTGGAGTGACGCATTTTCTGATTCCAGCACCGTATGTCAAAATTATGCCACCGCAACTTCCTTATCCTTTGGAATTGGTTTATCTGAGTGGTTTTTATGAAATTTTGGGTGGTATTGGCTTATTAGTCCCGCCTGTAAGTCAAGCTGCGGCTTGGGGACTTATTGCTCTTTTTATTGCGGTTTTCCCTGCCAATATCAATATGGCTGTTAATCATATTAAGTTGGAATATATACCAGATTCACCTTGGGTACATGTGGTCAGGCTTCCTTTTCAAGGAGTTTTAATTGCTTGGGCTTGGTGGTATACGAAACCTGCTGATTTGGAAAAACAAGCTTCTATACTTCCTAAGCCACTTATTCCGAAAGAATTAGAATTGAAATAAGGTGTTTTTTTACTGAATTAACACCTTTGTTTATTTAAGTAGTATATGTTTATATCTGACTATGCGTGTTGCAACTTTGTTTGGCGTAACACTTTCGTTAGCAATAGGTATTGCGGAAATTACTGTTCCAGCGACTCAAGCGGTGCAACTCAGAGATGGTACGGTGTATTTTGTTCAACCACCGAGGCTGGTTGAGGCGGTAACTATTTATAAAGATGTAAATTTTCCTGGCGGGACTTACTATTTTACTATTAATGTGCCGGAAAATGCTGGAGAACCTCTTGGGAAGGTAGCGATCGCTCAACGTGAAGGAGGAGAGTATATCCAGTACGATCTTGATGATACACGTGCCTTTGTGGGAACGCGCGATCGCAAAGGCACGCCCTTAACACTGGGTTCGGTGACTAAAGAACGCAAAACACGCACAATTACTGTTAACTTTGACCCACCTGTAACTCCCGGACAAACAATTACAATTGGCCTGCGCCCCTATAGTAATCCTAGTTTTTCTGGTGTTTACTTACTAGGTGTCACAGCATTTCCAGTGGGTGAAAAATCCCACGGTCAATTCCTTGGTTTTGGACGATTTCAGTTCCAAAGTAGTGGGAGAGATTTGTGGTTTCCCTAAAAAATCTAGTAGGGGATGAGGTTAAAAGCTTATTTGTGTCAGGGTCTACAATCTATAGGACTCCTATTTGATTGGGTGAAAATAAATCCGTACACTCATATTCTCTGAAACCCTTTTGCCTGTTGACTGACTACACAAATAATGTCAGATATCAAACCTGATTCCCATAGCTGGCAGGTGCTATATTACCTCATTCAATTAAATGTAATATAGGAATCCTATTTGATTTTTGAACAAAATTCCGTACACTTTACTCTTTTATAACCCTGTTGCCTATTCCCTATTGCCTCTTGCCTGCCTATACAGATCAGTTCATTAATCAAATCGGACTGCTATATGAAAAGATTATTAATCACTGGAGCCAGTGGTTTTTTAGGATGGCATCTTTGCCAGCTTGCAAAACAAGAATGGGAAATTTATGGTACTTGTTTATCCCATTCGATAGAAATTCCTGGCGTTAAAATATTCAAAGTTAATTTAACAGACTTTCCAGAATTACAGCAGATATTTAAGACTATCAAACCAGCAGCAGTTATTCATACTGCGGCCCATTCACAACCAAACTTTTGTCAAATTCATCCCGAAGAATCACACACAATTAATGTAACAGCATCCTGCAATATTGCCGGACTTTGTGCAGATAATTCTATTCCTTGCGCTTTTACTTCCACTGATTTAGTTTTTGATGGTTTAAATCCTCCTTATCATGAAACAGATTCCGTCTGTCCTGTAAACATTTATGGAGAGCAAAAAGCCATCGCCGAAGCAGGCATGTTAGAGCGATATCCCATGACCGCAGTGTGTCGAATGCCCTTAATGTTTGGTGGAAAAACACCCACAGCAAAAAGCTTTATTCAGCCATTTATTCAAACTTTAAAAGACGGCAAAGAACTAAATTTATTTATCGATGAATTTCGTACACCAGTAAGTGGCAAAACTGCGGCAAAAGGACTTTTATTAGCCTTAGAAAAAGTCAACGGTATTATTCATCTGGGTGGCAAAGAACGACTATCTCGTTATGATTTTGGTCTGTTATTGGCAGAAGTATTTCAACTATCAACTAGTGGAATCAAAGCGTGCCGACAACAAGATGTAAAAATGGCAGCACCTAGACCAACAGATGTTTCTTTGGATAGTTCTCAAGCATTTGCTTTGGGATATCAGCCTTTATCTATTAAAGAAGAATTAGAATCATTAGCAAAGTCTTTGGAATAGGAAATAGGCAACAGGCAACACTCAGATAAGTAGGTTATCTTATCAATCTTATATTTTCAAGAGTCAATAGTTGAGACTTTATCAACTATTGACTACTAAATATTGGCTAATCTATTGATGAGATACAGCCACTTTTTCATCCACTATTTGAACATTTTCAGCAACGATTTTGCGGAATAAATCGCCTTCAATCGTCTCCTGTTCTGCTAACAAGTCTACTAAACGCTCCAGAACTACGCGGTTTTCTTCCAATAGTTCTTTGGCTTTGATGTAGGAATTGTTGACAATTTCGCGGACTTGCGAATCAATTTTGGCGGCAATTTCCTCAGAATAGTCTGATTTATTCATCCAGTCACGTCCTAGAAATACTTCTCCACTCTGATTTTCTAGGGACAAGGGGCCTAATTCTGACATCCCAAACCGTGTAACCATTTGGCGTGCCATTCCTGTGACTTTTTGCAAGTCGTCTCCTGCACCTGTGGTGACTTCTGGCTTGCCAAAAACAATTTCCTCCGCAGCCCGACCGCCTAAAGTGGCGGTGATACGTGCTTTGAGTTGGGAACGAGAAATCAATCCTTGTTCTTCGTTGGGAGTAAACCAAGTTAATCCCAGTGCTTGGCCGCGGGGAATGAGTGTAACTTTTTGCACGGGGTCGTGGTCTTTGAGCAATGTGCCTACTAAAGCATGTCCAACTTCATGGTAGGCAATTAAGCGTTTGCTCTTGCTGTCTACTAAGGCGGTGCCTTCCATACCCGCAACTACCCTGTCTACAGCATCATCGATTTCTAAGATGGTGACGGCTTCTTTTCGTCTCCTGGCTGTGAGAATGGCAGCTTCGTTGAGTAAATTGGCTAAGTCTGCGCCGGTAAAACCAGGAGTGCGGCGGGCGATCGCTTCTAATGATACGCTAGGGTCAATCTTCTTGTTCCGGGCGTGGACTTGCAAAATTTCTAGTCGCCCTTTGAGATCCGGTGCATCCACCATCACTTGTCTGTCAAAACGTCCTGGTCTGAGCAACGCTGCATCTAATACATCCGGACGGTTTGTGGCAGCAATAATAATGATGCCAGTGTTACCTTCAAAACCATCCATTTCGGTGAGCAGTTGGTTGAGGGTTTGCTCGCGCTCATCGTTTCCGCCACCGATACCAGCACCCCGTTGTCTACCCACGGCGTCGATTTCATCGATAAATATCAGGCAAGGTGCATTATCTTTGGCTTTTTTAAACAAGTCACGCACGCGGGATGCACCCACACCAACGAACATTTCCACGAATTCCGAACCGGAAATGCTAAAAAATGGTACGCCTGCTTCACCAGCGATCGCTTTTGCTAGTAAAGTTTTACCTGTACCAGGAGGGCCAATTAACAATACTCCTTTGGGAATACGTGCCCCCACAGCAGTAAATCTTTCCGGCTGTTTGAGGAAGGTTACAACTTCTTGTAATTCTTCTTTGGCTTCTTCTACCCCAGCAACATCATCAAATTTCACACCAGTTTTTGCTTCCATTTGGAAACGAGCTCTGGATTTACCGAAATTCATCGCTTGGCTAGAAGCATTAGTGGAACGACGTAGGAACAACAGCATTAAAGCTATCAACGGCAAAATCCACATGAGATTAATCAACAAGCCAACAGCAGCCCTACTGTTCGCTGAAGAAATCTCACCAAACTCAACATTCTTATCTTTGAGAATGTTAATCAATTCTGTATTTTGCGCCAAAAGCCTCACCTGTTGCGGTGGTGTGTTCTCTTTTTGCCCCTTGAGATAAACCCTTGCTATTTGTTCGGCTTCATCAAGCTCAACTTTTTCAATTTCTCCCGCCTTCGCTTTCTTAATCAACTCACCATAATTTAAAGAGTTGCTCTCTGGTTTTTGTGCCAAAACAGGTGTACTTCCAAAAATTACTGGCAACATCATCAAACTAGCTGCTAGTCCGCCAATCCAAGCAACACGCTTTGACGACCCCTGTTTTATCAACGCTTTTTTTCGCAAATTTGTCATAATAATTACCCTTTGTCTGCTGGCAGAAGTTGAGCTGTGGTTTTATGCCTATTCTTCTAGCAAAAATCCCTATAACTGGATATTACAGTTTTCTTATCTAGTCTAACTTCCAGACAAAAACATTCCCAAATGTCTCCCAACTATTGCATAAATTCAATGAACTAGTAGTTCGCCAAGTTGGCTTGGCGGGGGAAAGGGGAAAGGGGAAAGGTTAAAGGGGAAAGGGGAAAGGTTTTAAATCCCTTATCCCCTTTATGGGCCCCACGTTCCCCTTTAAAGAGCCAAGGCAACTTGGCGCACTACTAGGTTAGGACATAAAGTTAACACTCAACAGTCAACACTCTTTTATGGAACACCTCTTTACTTAGAAGTCCTGTACCTCCTACATCGTTGGCGAAGCATTCCCCTTGGTAGGGGAAAAAATTAATGATTTTTTGCAAAATTTTAATTTGACACATTCCGATACAAATCGCTAAAATAATAAACATAGTCATAACGACTTCATTTTAATAAATTTTGTGCTTGGCTATTACGCTTTGAAGTTGCACAATTATTCATGCTGTTGACTGCTGACGGTTAACTGTCAACACCATCAAGATGTGCTGTTCAAAGGGTAACAGCTTAGTAGGTAGTTAATAATTCGTGAGCTGATTATGGTGAAAATTGTTGGTATTGGCGGTAGTTTAAGACCTAATTCCTATACCCACCTGGCATTGCAGGTTGCAATGCAAAGAGTAGAAGCCTTGGGTGCAGAGGTAGAGATTCTCGATTTACGGCAATTGCAATTACCATTTTGTACTGGTGCAAAGGAATATCCAGAATACCCAGATGTGAAGCGGTTACAGGACACAGTTAGTGACGCTCATGGGTTAATTTTGGCGACACCTGAATATCATGGTGGCGTTAGCGGTGTCTTGAAAAATGCTTTGGATTTGATGAGCTTTGACCAACTATCTGATAAGGTAACAGGGCTGATTAGTGTATTGGGTGGTCAGTCTAATAGTAATGCTTTGAATGACCTGAGGCTAATTGTGAGGTGGGTACACGGTTGGGTAATTCCAGAGCAAATAGCCATCGGACAAGCTTGGAGTGCTTTTAGTCCTGAAGGTAAGCTATTAGATGAGAAGCTTTCCCAAAGATTTGACCAATTTGCCCAGAGTTTAGTTGATAACACTCGCAAGCTACGGGGTGTTAATTAGTTTAGGGAATTGAGGAAAGTCTGACCGCCAAAAATGGGCGATCGGAACTTTCCAACAGAGAATTTTGAATTGGTATAACCTTTGTGTGTAAGTCCTAAGATGTCAGGATACTAGAAGCTAATAGGAATCTTAAAAGCTACTTCAACCAACGTTTAGTTGCCTGTGCAATGCGTTCTCCAAAGCGGAGTGAGGTGAGGCGATCGCCTGAATCTAGCACTGCTTCCTTGCCACTCATATCCAGCTGGCTTTGACCCATAACACCTAAAAATCCTCCCAGTCTATTAATCCCATCATCCTTACCATATAAAAAGCTTTGCAAGTCTCCCACATTCACCCAAATCATGCTGTGCTGGGCTGCATTCGTCGCTAAGTATAACAGCGTCCCTTGTTTGTCACCACTAGGGGAGCTAGAGTGAGTAAAACCCGCAGCAATTTTGTCTTTCCACCCTTGTCGGAACCAAACTTCACTACTAGCATCGATAAACGCCTTAAACTGAGCTGCCACACCACCCATGTATGTGGGAGAACCAAAGACAATTGCATCAGCTTGGTTGACTTTTTCCATAACATCATCATTCTTCCAACGACCATTGACAATCTGGTCTCCAGTAATTCGTAGCAGCTCAACAGTAATGTCTTCAACTTTACTTGCACCTTCGGCAATAGCTTGGGCCATCAGATGAGTGTGACCTGTACCAGAAAAATAGATAATGGCAACGGTAGGCATATGAGCTTAGGTTAAATTTGTGACTCAAACTGAACGAGGAATATCATAAAGACTAGTGTGGGAAAAAGTAAAGCAGCCATTCACAACTGAATAGGATTAATATAATAGCGCTTACCTATTATTAGGTAAGCGCTATTCTTTCTATATAAATTCAGGGAGAAAATATAATCAAATGGATTCCCTGATTTTTACTATTAATTAATTTCAATTTAATTTAGGACTTACGCAAAAACTCTCTCAAACTCTGATTCCTTTGTGATAGCAGTCGCACCCCTTCAAGAAAGCAAGCTACATCAGAAAAATTGCCCATTGTGCGCCTTGCCTCTTTTGTGCGGACTTTGCGGTCAGTTTTTCATAACTTTGAGTAAGTCCGATGGTTTCTCATATCATGTCCGCCTAATCACTTATCAAAAAACTCTCCGCGTCCCCGCATCTTTGCGTCTCTGTGTCAGTCTTAATGATAAGTCTCCAACCGGACATCATACTAGATTGTGCTGCGGCGATTTAGCAAATTCCACAAGAAAATAGCGACAATTGCACCGAGAACTGCTACTGCAATACCAGGAATGCTGAGTGTGGGAGCCGCTAATGTCAAGCTTCCCGTACTGAATAATACACCCAAGCTACCACCCACAAAAGCACCGATAATTCCTAATAAGATTGTTCCTATAATTCCACCGCCTTGATGACCGGGGTAGATAGCTTTTGCAATCGCACCAGCAATTAGACCTAAAACAATCCAAGCAAGAAGATTCATTGTTGTTAACCTGATAAACGTTTTTTACTCACAAATACACAATACCAATCCAAACATTGAAATTTACTCTATCAACAGAACCAATTATTCATAATCTCCAGAAGGAATTACTGTTACTTCTAACGATTAACTGCCCTAATTCTAATGGATAATCAATTAAGAAAAAGCCCCTAGTAGGTCTAAAACTAGGGGCTATTAATTCATTGCTTGTAATTGCAGTATATGGATTTTTGATTGCTTTTATCAATGTACTTGAAGAAATATAGCGATTCCTAGTTAAGTGAGGTACAGATAATCGTAGAAGCGCATAGCCATGCACCCTCGCCAATACTCAAATTGTAGGATTCTGACGTTTAATAGGTTTGGGCTTAAGAATCGGTTTAGCGGTTGGGGTAGTATTTGTAGTCAGGGTTAAGTTTTCAACGGCTTGAGCAATAGCTTCCACTTGCATTGGTGTTAAACAATTAGGAGAACTATTTATCATCTGTAGCAGTGCAGGGATACCTTGTAAAACTGGAACTGAGCAATCATTTGCTCCTATCCATTTAGCTATTGGGAAGACTACTGGAGCCGTAACAAACCCATCAGGAAGGCTAGGTATTAAATAAGTAATCCACTGAGTAAACATTTTTTGATGATAAACACTTTGAGAAGTTGGACTATTATCAACTGCTATCCAGTTGTTACCCTCGCGTCGTTTCCATTTGTCTTTGTAAGCGGTAAATGAACCTTTCCAGGTTTTAACTTCTACTAAAAAAACACCACAGTTACCAATAATCAAATGGTCTATTTCTGTGAGAGAGTTTGAATTAGTAGGGATTAAAGCATTATTAAATATCACCCATGTATCGGGGAAAGATTGCAAGATAAGTGATACTCCCCATTCCCCTACATTGCCTTTGAACTTATTTTTGGCTTGGTTAACTTCAAAGATGAATGAACCTAATCCACCCAAAAAGCCATCACCTAATTTTTCGTGAATTTCTTGGTGTTTGCTAGATTTTTTGATGTCGATTTTTTGTTGGAATGCTGCCTTAAGCGAAGGTGATTGTTGAAGAGTTCTCATAACAATTTTGGTAGTATTTATCGGTACTCGCCATTTTTATAGTTCCCAAAATTGAAGGATGTAGGCCAGCAAATGCCGCTATTACATTACTCCTTTTAATTCCTTTCTACCACAGGCGCTTGGGCGATCGCTGGGATTGCTTCCCTACACTTTATTGCGATCGCAATGACAATATCGGCGCTGCGTAAGTCCTAAAATAATTTATTTTGCACGACTACCTATAAAATAGTACAATAGTACTAAAAATAGAACTAGAACCATGACCTACGCCTACAGTATGGACGATGCAGTGAAGGTAGCCAATCAGGCGGCTACTGATATTGAAGCGTGGTTGTGGGGAAAGCCAGAAACCGTCAGCGTCAACAACGTTGAAGATGACCCCAACTACCAACGCAGAGATATTGACCTTATTTGGACAACACACACAAGTGAAATTTTGATTGAGATTAAGGGCGATAGATGGAATAAAACTCGTAACTTGTTCTTTGAAACCCATAGCAATTTAGAACGTGGAACGCCGGGATGCTTCATGTACACAGAGGCGGATTGGCTATTTTATTACTTTGTTAATACCCGTCAACTGTACAGGTTACCGATGCCAAAGACACGAGAGTGGTTTTTGATTACTATGGGGCGGTTTCGTGAGCGTGCCACAACAACACCAGTGGGAAATAGCTATTACACCACTGTGGGGCGGCTTGTGCCGATTACCACAGTGATGATGGAAGTTGCTGGTGTAAAGATGGAGCAGTTATAGAGGTGCGATGGAGCGAACCCAATTATTTCATGTCACCGTACCCGTACACCCAATTTTGTATCCCAGTGGAGGGGTTTATCTGCTTTTTGCAGGGGAGACTCTGGGATTTGACCTACTGAAACGCCGTATTTCCAGTTTGGCGGACAGATAGCAATGTAACGTGCATAACCTCCTAAACCACCTTTGAATTTCGGATACCCAATAGAAAGCAACGCGCCTGTTTCTGGTACCTGGTCTAGATTTGCAACACCCTCTGCTTGGGTATATCCATTTTTCAACAGCCAAGCTTCTCCTTCCAGCGTTGGGGTGCTATCTGTATCAAGGGGTTCGTGTCCCTGGAAAAGAATTTGGCGCTCAAGGTGCAGAAACTTTAAAGCTTCTAGTTTCACCCCAGGAAACTTAGTTCTTGTAGCTAGTTCGGGGTT
The DNA here is from genome assembly GCF_014222165.1 of Nostoc sp. 2RC. Classification (NCBI taxonomy): domain Bacteria; kingdom Bacillati; phylum Cyanobacteriota; class Cyanophyceae; order Nostocales; family Nostocaceae; genus Nostoc; species Nostoc sp. 2RC. Next base: position 4,697 of record NZ_JACKZU010000073.1, on the reverse strand, counting down.
TGGCCAAGATGAAGACCAGTCAGAGCGAACAAACACAACTGAGCCTTGTGGAATCTTGCCATGTTTGCGCTCCCAATCCTGAATATCTTTGACACTCAGATGATAATTGGGGTCTTTGGCAACTTTATCTTGGATGGGAATTATTACTAGGGGACGAACAGTAAAGGTTGCTGGTAACTCATCGATAGCTGGATAGTCAGGGTTCCAGTGAGCAGGTGGATCTAATTGGGTTCCTAGTTGATCGGTAGATAAATCGTAATGAGTTGCTTCAAACCCATCCTTTTGATAAGTGTATGGTTCACCAGTTTTTGGGTTGATGGCAGGCGCAAAGTTTGATGAACCAAAACCAGACCATACAGGAATTGCCGGAGTGATGGTATGAGTTAAGTCAACATATTTGGCTTTTTTGAGGGACTGCTCATAAACTTGCCACAGATGAGGCTCACGTCTGGGCTGTACCGCGTTTACAGACATCCAACTAACACCAAACAGAACTATTAAACAAACAATTCCCCAGAAAGTTTTTTGAAATGGTTGACACAAAAATCTATCTATTTTCTGCTTGAGATGTGTTTGGTAGAACTGCGGCAGTATTGTCATTTGTTATTGCTTTTGAAGGATGTAAAGGATCTAATTGTTTTACCACAATTTATTATTTCAAATCATGTAGTTGTTGCAATATTTGTCGGTTAAGGGGAAAAGGGAAAGAAAAAACCTTTTCCCCTTCCCCTTTAACCTTTTCCCCAAACCAAATTCTGAGTTCAAAATGCTTAACCGAGTAGTATTGGTAGTTGTTGGTATTTTGTCTGGAAGCTAGGAAAACGCGCAGCCCTTTAAAGTAGACATTACATACAAAAAAACCCAGTTATCAAATAACTGGGCTTTGACTATTTCAATCAACTATTGCAGGTAGAGTAGTTGCATCACAACTAATTAGGCAGTGGGTTGTTCAAGATTAACCTTGACAACTTTGTTCTTTTCTTGCTCCAACTTGGGCAGTGTCAAATTCAAGATACCGTCTTTATAATCTGCGGTGACGTTAGTATTTTGAATCCGAGCAGATAGAGGAATTACACGTTGGAATTTACCATAGTAAAATTCGCTCTTGGTAGTGCCATTGTTTTCGGTTTTAGTTTCAGACTTGCGCTCACCGTTAATGCGAACAGCATCTTCAGTGACTTGAATATCTAGGTCTTTAGCGTCGATTCCTGGCAGTTCTAGCTTCAAGTGCAAAGCATCATCAGTTTCTTTTAGTTCAGCAGCCGGAACTTTGATAAAGCCTCTGTCAAACAATGTAGATGGTACTCTGGTATCTTCAAATAAGCTGTTGATTTGACGTTGTATAGTGTCAATTTCTCTCCAAGGATTCCAACGAACTAGTGCCATAACTTTCACTCTCTTTAATTAGTTATTGTTTATTCGTTTTTGCACTGCGTTTTGTGCTTACATGTTCATATTATCTTTGACTAAAAGACCTGTAAATTCGGTTTTCATCACTTGAGATAATGATGATTACCGCACTAAATTAAAGATGTAAAAGATTACGGTTTACTATAATTTTTGAGTTCGGTAAACCGAAATAATAACTGATTAGTGTCTAATTCTCTCTGCTCTGCCCTTGGTGCATATTTGTATCAATTTGAAAATGACACTGTATTAGGGAACTCGAAAAAATAAATTGTTCCCGTTCAGGTCGTTGACTGTCAACGGTCAACAGTCAACAGTCTTCTGTGGAATATTTTTTTACTTGGAAGTCCCTTAGATATTTATACTTTGGGGAATTTGCGAAGGTAGCAAGAATTTGTAAGGCATGATTCTTGTACGATTCCTTTGAGTAATTTCTTGCTCAATTGCTTTGAGTTGGTTTTGAAAAGTTGCCAAGGCGGAACTAATTTGTGGCTTCGATTGAAAATATGAATTAGAGTATTGCCCTAGCTGTGTATAGTAAACTGAGCCAAGCAAATAAGTTAAATTCAGTTGACTTTTAGCTTGGTCTAGGGGGGGTAACATACTCATAAAGTCGCCTACTTCATAGAAATTTGTAGGCGCTGGAGAGTAACTAGCTAGAGGAAAAGCAGGTGCATAGGTCATGAGTTCCCCTTGGGCAAAATTAACCGCAGCGTGTTGAGCGCTAGCTGTGAAAATAATGGTGGAAACAGCATCAATTAAATAATCTAGGGTTTTAATTGTGCCTGAAGCGTCTTCACCAAAATTTTGTAGGCGGCCTCCTTGTTGGGAAATTAATTCCTTTGCCCAATTTTGTAAAGCTTGGTCTGCTAGTAACTGTTGGCTATTGGTATAGTAACTGCTTAAATAATCACGCACCCATTGATGAATTGCATTCCAAATCAGCAGTCCATCATCTCGATAAGGATATTCAGGAAGTTGAGAAATTCGGTCAACACCGCGACTTGTTAAAGTTTTGGGAAACATTACATCATTGAAATGATGCAAATAATCTTGGGTAGCTTGAATAGTAAGTTGGCGATCGCTCTCAATTGTACTAGCTAAAAGTGCATCTACCTGACGGCGATCGGCAATCAAAAGTTGATGTGCGCCGTAATTGATTAATATGGTTCCTTCAAAGTGAGGTTCCAGTAAAATCCTGAGATGATGGTTCGCTGGTAACCGCCGTTTAGTAGCAATTACAAAGGGTTCGATAAATAAGTGAGTCCGACCAAGATGGCTAACTAATTCATGGTAATTGCTATCTGCCATTTGCACAATGCTTTTGGCGATCGCCCAATTCTCTCCATCCAGAGGTGTGAATACTGGGTGTTGAGACTGACACTGAATGGCTAGTGGTATTAAAGACCGAGATGGGTTACTAGATGGTGGTACTACAAATAACGCTAAAGGCGAATAAATATACTTTTGTTGATTTGGAAAACTGCCATTTTCCATATTTTTTAACTTAGAATAATCGGCTTTATAAAGCCGACCTTCGCGCCTTGCAGCTTCCAAAGAATCATTACCAATACCAAGAATTTCTTGATATTGTTGGTTGCTAATTTGTAGAATTTCTTCTTGTTGTAATACTTGTTGCAGCATCATTGGATTTGGGCCAGCGACTTGCATGTAACCAAAAACCAAATCTTCTTTAAACCTAGAACTAATTTCTGGTAAAGGTATTTTCATAAATAATTTATTATAATCTTCGAGACTTCTATTACTTGCAGATTCATTGCTAGAAAAGCCCAAATCACTAGAAGATACTTCAATATTATTTAATTCTAACAATTTAATATCAGAATCAAGGATTTTTTTGAAGGCAGAATTGAGTAAATCTGTAATTGAATCTTCTAAATTAAATGGTGCTAAAAATTCTATATTTCCAGGCTCTTTATGGAATTCATGCAGTTCAAATTCCTCATCAATACTTTTAATTGTTTCCTGAAAGTCTGATATTGTAGGACTATTATACGAAACAATACTAAATGCATTATATCCAACAATTTCTTCTGTAATTTCTTGAGTAAGTGATGCTAAATTTAAAGCAACTTTTTCCAAGTCTTGACAACTTTGAGCAGCTTGAATTTTTTGCTGTAAATCTTCTAAAGCTTTTACTTTGTAGTCAATGACTAAGTTATTAGTTTTGGTATCACCATTCACTCCATAAGAAACATGAAAATCTGAAGAATTTGCTAGTTTTATTAAAGCATCATTTACTAAAATCAGTGTGATTTTTTGAGCTACCGAAAGTACCCATTTTAAATTTGGTAACTCTTGAATTGGAACCTGTATTTTTATGACTGGTAATGGCAGAGCGCCCGTCATAGCTAAAGGAGGGATATAATTATAGTTATAGTTATATTGCATGTAGCGTAAGGAAGATTTACTAAGCTTTACTAATTTATATAAAATGAGGAGAACATTCTGCACATCTGTTTTTGAGAGACTTAAAGAAGAAGATATAACATGAGAAGCTAGAGACATATTTTTCCTATTTTTAGTAAATTTTCCCTATTGATTATGAAATAAATATATCTATGACATAGATATAAATCATCAAAAAAACAGAGTGCTGTGTGATAACAGCACCCTCAATTGTTTGCCTATTTCCTGGGCAGATATTTCGCTAACAAATCTTTTTAGATACTCAATCAGGTAGCGAAATTATGGTTTTTTCGCAATCTCTTGATATTTGCGTTGGTTTACAGTTGCATCGCCATTACTGAGTTTTGGCACATCTTGACACAAAACTGGTATGAGATAGTTAAGCCAAAATTTGCTGAGCGATCGCTCATATCGTATCCTGTTAAACACTTATCAATTATGATTGATGTGGTGGATGCTCTGACCCACAGCAATTTTAATCATGGGTGATTACCTGGATTTCGATATCAAGAGATTGTAATCTTTTATTACCTAGCCAATGTGATATTACTGGTTACAGAATAACTTTAACCGTTGCAGTTAACCTGAGTAACAATACTGAGTTTAAACGGAATTTTACAGATACTTCCAGGGTAGAAAACAGGGATTTATATTAGGGACTTCCAAGTAAAAAAATATTCCACAGAAAAATGTTGACCCTGAGCGAAGTCGTTCGCGTAGCGTCTCCGATAGGAGAAGGGTCAACGCTTTAACCAGAATAATTTATTTTTTGGCGTTGCATAATTATACCAATTTGAAAAAAGAATGCGACACATAGACAAGACCCCTCCCCAACCCTCCCCGATGCTTTGGGGAGGGTG